>VHDG01000065.1 GCA_016871475.1 Verrucomicrobiota bacterium | reverse complement strand
GTATGAAAGTGATAACCGCCATCCAGAGAAGCCCTCGCCTGAGAACTTCACTGGCACTAGCTGCAATGGCCGCATTCTTCGGTCTGAGCCTTCAGGCCCAAACGGTATTTACGGTCAAACAAACGTTTACCGTCAAAGACCTCCCCGAGGGGGCCAAGAAGGTCAAGGGATGGTTCTGGATGCCTGAAGATCGCCCTGAACAGAAGGTCGTCGATTTCAAAGTGGTCGAGGCTCCCCAGTCACTCATGATCACCCGGGACCCGCAATTTGGCCGGTCCTGGCTTCACGCGGAAGTGGACACCAGTGGCAGCCCGCTAAAGATCGTCACGGAATTCAAGATTGTTCGGCACGCGGTGAGTGGGATGGCGGATGCATCCAAGGCAGGCCTGATCACCGAGGAGCACAGGCGGACTTTCGCGACGGACCTGAATCCCAATGAGAAACACATGGAGATCACCCCACGGATCCGCAAGATTGCGGATGATCTGGCTGCAGGTGAAAAAAACCCCGTGACCCTGGCGCGCCGCTACTTCCAGTACGTCATCGATAAGAGCGATCACTACTCAAAGTTTGGCCCGATGGCCAAAGGGAAATGCCTCGGAAGCGCGGATGAGTGTCTCGCCGGTTCAGGCGACTGCTGCTCTGACCAACACGCGCTTTTCATCGCCCTATGCCGCTCCCAGGGCATTCCATGCAGAATGTTCTTCGGCAGCCGCCTGAAACCTGAGAACGAGGGAAAAAATCACGACCCCGGCTATCGCTGCTGGCCCAACTTCTTCGCACCAAACATCGGCTGGATCCCCCTCGACATCTCCTCCGCCGATGCCGCGCCTGCCGGTAAAGCGGGCGAGTGGTTCGGAGGCCTCGATGCGAATCGTCTGGAATGGGCCGAAGGTCGTGACTTCGAACTCGAACCCCGTGCCGCCGTCCGCCCCGACCTGGTGATCAGGGGCTGGGTGGAGGTCGATGGCAAACAACACAAGGGCTTCGATCGCGTTCTCCACTTCACGAAGCAGGCAGCGATTGCATCAACTCCTGCATCCGACACAACAACAACGGCGTCCAGGTAAGTTTTCTTTCATCCTCTGTGCATCAACAACCCGGCCGGCTCTCGGCCGGGTTGTTCTGTTGTGAGCGATGGGTCCATGACCCCCTGGTGGGGTCATGAAGGGTCGGGAGCCATGAAGACCTAGCCCACCCCGACGGATCAACCACCTGGCTTGCCTGCCAACCCTAACCCTGGATCCGGGCCGCAAGCCTGGTGAGGCTCGGCTGAATCCGTGGGAGCGATCCGCGTCTGGCTACGCGCCCTCAAACGCGGATCTCAGTGAGTCTGACGGCAGTCACACCGCCGCCCCGACCTCGCGACGCAGGGTAATCAGGATCGCGAGATGTCGATCTGCTCACTTCACGACGCGGAAGTATCGCTGTAACGCATCCGCAGTGGCAGTGAATCTACCCCCCGTACCTGCCGGGGTCCAAACTCCACCTTGAATCGAATCCGTCATCATCAGGGTTCCACCACCCGTCCATGTAATCGTCACCTCGCCATTGGCGAGCTGAATGCCCTTTATGTTCGGCTCAACGAACGGGTTGATTTCGATGAAAGCGATCTTGTTGTTTGAAGCATTCGGTCCATTTTCAACGGTCAATCGCCCATCCAGAACATCCACAACCACGGTCGTGTCGATGAATCGAACCGCTCCGCCGAGAGGTTTAAACGTATCGGTCTCCAGGCCTTCGACCAGGTATTGGAATATGGAGTCCGTGTTGTCGGGGTCACCACCCACAATCCTAACCTGGTATTTTCCCTCGGTAAGTTCGATCTCCCACACGCGCGCGACTCTCTGCATGTGGTTCAGGGTGTCGTAACGACGATCACGCGAGTTGCGCGAGTTGCGCTGGCGTGCGTTGGCGGTGTTTGAAACGTCCCAGCCGTAGATGAAACCGTTGCCGCGATCCTCGAATGCATCGCCATAGTCGTCCAGAAAGCCCGGGATGGGATAGCCTTCCTGACCATCGCGAAAGCTCGAATTGGCGAAGTTGATGTAGATCCCGCCTTCAGCGGCCGTGGTTCCAGAAACGACCGGTGAGTATTCTGAATCTCCTGACGCATTGGTGGCTCGGACTCGAAATCTCATCGTTTCCGAGGGATTGAGCCCTCCAGCCATCAGGAAATTGCGGGTCGGGGGCACGACTCCGATCTCGGAAAAGTTTAGACCATCCGATGATTCCTCGACGGTGTAGGAATCCACAACCGGATCGGAGCGGGTCCAGCCTATACGAAGACCTGACGCCGAAACGGTCTCAACCGACGCCAATGGGCTCGCTGGGATGGTCAATGCGGAGGCCTCGGAAGAAGCACCGCTTTCGCCCTGGGTCAGGGCGGCTGACACGATGTAGTAGTAGTTACGCCCGCCATCCACTGTGGCATCAATGAACGAGGGATCAGAGATTCCATTACCCACATCGCTGTAGGGCCCCCCGGGGACAGCGGAGCGCTTGACGCGGTAACTTTTCGCCCCGGCCAGGGCCTGCCAGGACAACGTCACCTTGTTGGCTCCACCCACAGCTGAAAGACCAAGCACCGGAACATTCGGCCGGCCGATCGCCTGATTGGAATCCCCAGACTCGCCGATCAGATTGGAGGCAGAGATCACGTAATAGTACGTTCCGCCATTTAATACCGAAGTGTCGTCGAACGTCCTGGCTCTCACATCCGTGGCGATCGTCGCAAAAGGTCCTGCGGCGCTATCAGACCGCTTGACGGTGTAGCTGACGGCCCCTGCCGCAGAAGGCCAACTCAGCCGAACCAGGTTGTCCCCATTGACTGCCACAGCCAGCCCCGCAGGAATTGTTGGAGCCACAGCTGCGTCCACCACAATCTGATACATGTTGCGACCTTCCCCCTGTTGGTAAGTGGAGAACACGTTTTCGCCTGCATCCATTAATTTCATGTATACCGAGTACCATTGGTTGATGCTCCCATCCGCACTCTCATCCACACCCGTTTCGTCAGGTTGCTCGAGATTTCCGGCGCGATTCAGGCCATTCAGCACGGGTTGCCATTCATCCCAGGGGACCCAGGTCATCAGGGAAGTGAAATTAGGGGGATTTGCCCCATTCCCATCGCCGATCCGGTTGTCCACAAGCAGATAAACCCAACAACGCTGGGACAGGCTGAAATCAATCTGGAGCGAAGGATTGTCACGGTTGTTATTCGCGATCATGACGTATTCCCGCCCCACCAAGTACTCCGGCAGCGGAAGGGAACCACTGGCACCCTTGTGTTGATGAATCCGGTCTGTCATGGCGTAGACAGCCTCACCAAACGCCGGGACCGTGTAGCTTTGTGGGCCATTCAGAATGTTAAAGGTCTCACCAGTGGTCTTCGCCGACGGACGATCATCGTCGCCGTTCATCTGATTGACTGCGGTGATCAGGCTGGCGCCGTGGAGGTTGGCGCTGGCCAGGGAAACTGCGGCAAAGCTTCGGATCCAGGGAAACTGACGGCGGCCATGGTTGTTCATAATAAGAAAGCATGTTCAGCAAAACTGGTCACGGGGTTGATTTGCACGATACCGTCCCATGAAGCCTGATGATTTCAACCCTTCCTTCAGGATCCAATCATTACCGAGCCGTCATCGACCTGGTAATGATCCGCGTCCTGCAAGCTGCTCCAGTTTGCGCTTGATGCCTTGCCGGGGGGCTTATTTCATGGGCCGTGAATTTTTCGCGCCCATCGCCGGGCGATCTCAGCAGAACTACCTCCTCGTGGCAGGAATACATCGCTAACACCGCTCCTGACGGTGGTCTTTTTCCATGCATATCACTCATCTGACCGGCGGAAACGCCCTGTCCACCTTTCGTGCCAATGCGCTTACATCCGCGCTGCAGGCTGTCCAGCCAGGCATCACGGGCGTCCACGCCCGCTTCGCGCACTGGGTATCCATGGCGACCCCGCTTCCAGCAGACAAATCAGCCAAGCTCGAGCAGCTGCTCAATTACGGCGATCCCTACCAAGGCCCCGGCTCAAGCCCGCTGATCATCATCGCCCCACGAATCGGAACCGTCTCTCCCTGGGCCTCCAAGGCCACCGATATCGCTCACAACTGCGACCTGCCCGTCCGAAGGATCGAACGGGTGACGGAATACCGCTTCGCTCTGAAGGATTCGTCCTCGGATCTATCCCGGGATCAGCTCCTGGCCTGCGCCGGACTTCTGCACGACAGGATGACCGAAAGCGTGATTCTCTCGCAGTCGGATGTTCCGAGCCTTTTTCAGCCTCAGCAGCCGCCTCCGATGGAAACCGTCGATGTCCTGGGCCGTGGTCGTAAAGCCCTGGAGGAGGCAAATCTCAAATTCGGCCTGGCTCTGAGCGACGGCGAAATCGACTACCTGGATGTGGCTTTCAAGAATCTGCGCCGCAATCCCACGGATGTGGAACTGATGATGTTCGCGCAGGCAAACAGCGAACACTGCAGGCACAAAATCTTTAATGCAGACTTCGTGATCGACGGCGTTCCGCAGGATCACTCGTTGTTTCAGATGATCCGCAACACTCATCATTGTGCCCCCCAGCACACGATCGTCGCTTACAGCGACAACGCCTCCGTGATGGAAGGAGGCATGACCGAAGTCTGGCTTCCAACTCATGGGGGCGGGCAATACGTCGCCCGACAGGAGCTCGTTCATGGGCTGATGAAGGTCGAGACTCACAATCACCCCACAGCCATATCACCCTTCCCGGGAGCCTCCACCGGGGCCGGAGGAGAGATACGCGATGAGGGAAGCACTGGGCGGGGTTCACGTCCCAAGGCAGGGCTGACGGGATTCACGGTTTCCAATCTTCGACTTCCTGGCACACGGGAGCCCTGGGAGCGCGAGGACTTCGGCAAGCCAGCGCATATTGCGAGCCCCTTGCAGATCATGATCGAAGGCCCGCTGGGCGGAGCCGCGTTCAACAACGAGTTCGGACGCCCCTGCCTCGGTGGTTACTTCAGGGTTTATGAACAAACGGTGGCTGGCCAGCGACGGGGCTACCACAAACCCATTATGATCGCCGGCGGTGTCGGATCCATCCAGGCCTCGCAAACCAAAAAGCTCACCTTCCAACCTGGAGCTCTTCTTATCCAGTTGGGCGGACCCGGAATGCGGATCGGCATGGGTGGCGGCGCCGCAAGTTCGATGGCCGCAGGCGCCAACAGCGCGGACCTCGATTTTGACTCCGTCCAGCGCGGAAATCCCGAAATCCAACGGCGCGCCCAGGAAGTCATCACCTCCTGCCAAAACCTGGGCGATCTCAACCCCATCCTCTCCATCCATGACGTCGGAGCCGGAGGCCTCTCGAATGCCTTCCCCGAACTGATCGATGGTGCGGGAACAGGAGGCACCTTCGACCTCAACGCCATTCCTCTGGAGGAAAGCGGCCTGGCCCCCAAGGAGGTATGGTGCAACGAATCCCAGGAGCGTTACGTCCTGGCCATCGCTTCAGAGTCGCTGCCGGCCTTCGAATCCATCTGCAAACGCGAACGCTGCCCCTTCGCAGTCATCGGAACAGCCACGGAGGCCAAACAACTGGTGCTCCAAAGTGGAACCGATGGATCGAAGCCCATCGACATGCCCATCAACGTGCTCCTCGGCAAGCCACCCAGGATGCTTCGCAAGGTGTCGAGAACCCGCACCGCAACCGATCCCCTCGACCTCACCAATGTCACGCTGGAGAAGGCCGCGTTCGACGTCCTGAGACACCCAACCGTCGCCAGCAAACGCTTCCTCATCACAATCGGCGACCGAACGGTCGGTGGGCTCTCCAGTCGCGATCAGATGGTCGGCCCGTGGCAGATCCCTGTCGCAGACTGCGCCGTCACTCTTGCGGACTATTCCAGGTTCGCTGGCGAGGCGATGAGCATGGGGGAACGAACCCCGCTGGCAGCCGTGAATGCACCAGCCTCGGGACGCATGGCTGTCGGCGAAGCCATCACCAATCTGCTGGCGGCTCCGATCGAGTTGCCCCGCGTGAAGCTGAGCTGCAACTGGATGGCCGCATGCGGCGAACCCGGGGAGGATGCCGCCCTCTATGACACCGTCCGCGCAGTGGGCATGGAACTCTGCCCTGCGCTGGGGATCAGCGTTCCGGTTGGGAAGGACAGCTTGTCGATGCGAACCCAATGGTCTCATGAGGCGGCGACTCGCAAAGTCGTTGCGCCCGTGAGCCTCATCGTGAGCGCCTTCGCCACACTGACGGACGTTCGAACATCCCTCACTCCACAGCTCGAGCGTGAAGGGGGCGACCTTCTGCTGGTGGATCTGGGAGCCGGCCGCAATCGCATGGGTGGCTCGATCCTGGCCCAGTGCGATGATCAGTTCGGTGGAGATGTGCCGGACCTGGATGACCCGGAGCTGCTCAAGGGCCTCGTCCGTGCGATGGACCTGCTGAGGTCAAAGGGCCTCGCTCTCGCCTACCATGATCGAGGCGATGGAGGGCTCTGGGCCTGCCTCTGCGAGATGGCCTTCGCTGGCAACACCGGAATCCAGATCGACTCATCCAAATGCGTCCCTGGCCCCCAACCATCCACTTCCGACATCCTGCGATGGCTTTTCAATGAGGAGCTCGGTGCTGTGATTCAACTGCCCCGAGGACGCACCGGGGAAGCTCTTGATCTGCTCAAAACGCTTCCGATCGCCCCACATATCCAGGTCATCGGCAAACCCGCCTCCGGAAACGCGATCGAGGTCAAACACGAAGGCAAGGGAGTCTTCAGGTCGGAGCTTCGACGTCTGCACCAGGCATGGGACGAAGTGAGCTGGCGGATCGCAAAGCTGCGCGACAATCCTGAGTGTGCTGATTCTGAGCATGCATCGCAGGGACTCGCTGCAGATCCCGGGCTCCACGTGCACCTGACATTCAAACCGGAATCCACGATCCCCCAGGCTTTCGTGACTCCCTCACGACCCAAAGTCGCCATCCTCCGCGAGCAAGGAGTGAACAGTCATCTGGAAATGGCCTATGCGATGTCACAGGCGGGTTTCGATTCATGGGATGTGCACATGAGCGACCTGCAATCCGGCCGGGTGGATCTGAAGAGTTTCTGCGGAGTGGTCGCCTGTGGCGGTTTTACCTACGGGGATACGCTGGGAGCAGGAGAAGGTTGGGCACGCTCGATCATGTTCAATCCATCGTTGCTCGAGGTCTTCACACGGTTCTTCCAACGACCGGACACTTTCGCCCTGGGCGTATGCAACGGCTGTCAGATGCTGGCGGCGTTGTCACCGATCATTCCAGGCGCGGATTACTGGCCCAAGTTCACACGAAACCGCAGTGAACAGTTCGAAGCCCGATTGAGCCTGGTGGAGGTCCTCGAAAGTCCGTCGATCTTCTTCAAGGGAATGGCTGGCAGCCGCATACCCATCGCCGTGTCGCACGGCGAAGGTTTCGCCGATTTCTCCCAACGTGGCAACCCGGCGAAGGTCGATCGTGCCCTGCGATTCGTGGATCACTCGGGGAAACCCACCGAAGTTTATCCGTTCAATCCGAATGGCAGTCCCGACGGTCTGACATCCGTCACCACAGCCGACGGTCGATTCACAGCGCTGATGCCGCACCCCGAGCGAGTGTTCCGCAATGTGATGATGAGCTGGACCTCCGGCGACCGAAGCACGCAGAGCCCCTGGATGCAGATGTTTCGAAATGCGCGCGCGTGGGTGGGAAACCGGGCATGATCCGACCGCTCCTCATGGGAACAAGATCCTCCATGCGGCTCCGCTAAGAAAAGCGGTCCCCGTGCAAGAGCCCGAGCCCGGCGCAATGCGTGAAGCCAGAGCCGGCGATAGCGGAGGCGTCAGACTGAAACCCCGGCAGAATCCGGCGGAGGATTCTGCCCATGCGTCAGCGTGCCCTTACGGTCATCAGAAGTCCGGCCAGGGCGAACGCGATGTTGGGGCCCCAGCCTGCGATCCAGGGCGTGAGCCTGCCGCCGGTGCCCAATGCCAGGCCCAAACGCATGAGAATGAAGTAGGCAAAACAAATGAATATGCTCGCCGCCACGCCGACGAATGCGTTCCGTCGGCCGGACGCGGTGCCGAAGGGGATCGCGATCAACACCACCACAAGACAGGTCCAGGGTGCCGCGAGACGCCCATGCAGCTGCGTCATGAGAGGCTTCTCACGACTGCGATCCTGCGGAAACAGCTTGCGGTAGTTGAGTATCTCCTGGATCGACAGCTGCGGACGCTTGGCCGCCTGGCGGAGATTTGCGAACAGGCTGTTGATCTTCAGTGCAGCCCGGATCTGATCGGGGGATTCGCTCAACTCGGCCACCACCAGACGGTTCGTGAGGATTCGCTCGGGGAAATCCTGCGCGGACGCCCCGAGACGGGTGTCCACCGCATCCACAAATTCCCACCGGCCAGCTCGCCACTCCGCTCTGCGTGCCACCACCTCGCGACGTCGCCCATCGGCCAGCTTCCATCCCACATGCACTGCATTGGCCTCACCCGTGTCCAAATCCAGCGAGTCCATCTGCCAGACACGTCCGTGCCCCGACTCAAAACCGAACTTGCGCAGGACCGTTTGGGACACACCCGTCCCCGAAGCCACTGAGCGGGCTCGACGGATGCGTTCGGCTTCCTGAACGGACCTGGGTGCCCAGAGCTCGAGAACAGCGAACAGCCAGAGACTGCATACCAATCCGGCAAGCAGATAGGGGAGACTGATGCGCCAGAGGCTGATCCCGGCGGCGCGCATCGCAGTGAACTCGTTCTGCCGGGCGTGATTGCTGAGCGCATACAGCATCGCAAGCAGGAGCGAAACGGGAAGCACCGTGTTCAAGAGCTCAGGTGATTTCCACCCGTAGTAACGAAGAATCTCCCCCACACTCAACCCGTCGCGCTGGAGCTCAGAGAGGTCTTGAAACAGTTCGAAGGAGATCCAGAAGATGAAAAAGCCTGAGAGGCAGAACGCGAAAGGCGTCAGCAGTTCCTTCAACAAGTATCGATCCAGCAGCCGCATGGATAATCAAAAGGGCGACTCGTGGCCGTCAGGGTGGTTTCCTACTTTCATCGGGCCACAGGATCTCCCTGTTTCACCCATTCCAGATTGAACCATGCATGCTTGATGGATTTGTTCATCGGCTGGCCTGCCTTGTCCTTGGGTTGCGTGGATGCGCTCACATGCCAGCTGTAGCTGGCGTGCAGGGTGCCATCCCGACTCTGGATGAGACTGGGATAATGGTACCCCCCCTTTGTCGGGGAATCGTCCGGATCACGCTCGAGATAACGCCGCCACTTCCAGGTCCGGCCATCATCATCAGAAAGCCTGACCTGCAGACGGTGACGCCCCGCTTCGGTGTCGTTTAGGATCAATGCCAGCCATCCGTTCGAGAGATTGATCAGATCCGCCCCCGAACCTGGATTGGGATGTTCGCTGTCAGCGACGGGAGTCCAGGTCTCGCCACGGTCATGCGACTCGCTCTGGAGCAGCCGCTTGGGCGGCGGTCCATTGTCACGCATCAGAGTGTAGAGCGAACCGTCCTTGCGGCGCACGATGCTGGGCTGGATGTTTCCCGCGCCACAAAGAGGCGTCGAACAGGACCAGGTCTTGCCCCAGTCATCCGTTATGGCCATCAGGGAAAAGGAGAAGCCATCGGAGTAGAGCGGCACGATCATTCGCTGCCCGTCGAGAATGAAGGGATGGGCGCGAGTCATCCAGCCCAGCCGGCGAAACAGTTTGTCGCCCGCCTGCTCACGGACATATCCCAGGAACCGAACCCCTTCCTCCCGATCCGCCTTGGGCCAGTTCGCCTTGACCATCTCCTTCTCAAAGTCGATCGCGAACTGGTTGACGGCATTGGTGAATCGAGCATCAGGAGTCACATGCATCACTTCGCTCTGCTCCCACCTCGGTGGACCGGATCGCCGGTAGTCGGAGGACACCTTGTATTTCATCAGCGCGGTGTGCCATTCGTTGGCGAGAATCGTCGGCCAGAACAACCAGAGCCGTCCCTTTGGATCCACCACCATCGCGCAGTTCGTGTCAGGATAGTCCGGGGTATCGGCCATCTCAAAGCGCGCTTCCCATCTCGATGATCCCTTCCGCTTCCGGGAGCCTTCGATTCTCACATCGTCCGCCTTGCGTTCGCCAGATCCGTGGAACCAGCAAACAAGGAGATCCCCGCTCGGAGTCTCGACGATGCAGGAGCCGTGGTTGTGCCAGTGTTCAGGCGGGAAGATCAGTTCCGCCCTCAGGAAAGGCGCCTGCCCGGCTGCGGCAGAGCTCCAGAGAACGGAGGCGAGGAGGGCCATGCCGGCCCGGGCAAGGAGCGAGGATCTACCAGGGTACGCTGAAGGTTTTGACATGTGTGAAGTGTTTGAAGGCCTCTACGACGCCCTCCTTGATACCAAGTCCACTGTCCTTGATACCTCCGAAGGGACTGCTCTCCACCCGATAGCCGGGGATCTCATTGATGTTCACCGTGCCGCACCGCAACTCCTTGACCGCCCTCAAGGCTGAGTCCAACGAACGTGTGACGATCCCCGAACTGAGTCCGAAGGTGGTTTCGTTCGCAGCCGTGATCGCCTCATCAAGGTCCTTGACCGTGATGATCGGAGCCAGAG
>VHDG01000064.1 GCA_016871475.1 Verrucomicrobiota bacterium | reverse complement strand
AACGGCGGCTTCCACCTGTGCAGTGACATCTTCAATCGACTGCAGGACGTTGAGCTCCAGGTCGAGGCACTTCACCTCATCCTTCAGTGATTTGGCGGAGAAACCATCACGCAGATAGTTCCTCTCCGGACTGCTGATTTTTTGCAGGGCATCCGCGGCCACATGGTGATTTGAGAGAAGCAAGCCGTCCCTGCTGACGAAGCTGCCCGAGCCGCCGGAGTTGAATCGCACGGAGGCCTTCTGAAGATTCTCCATCCAGGCATCGGTCGGCTCAAACTGGTGGCGTTCCTTCAGCAGCTGGCGAGGGGGCTGGTTAAAAAGCCACATGCCTTCATCAGCCAGCATGGGAAGGGAAAGCGAGCCAGCGAGCAGGGCGGAGAGAAGGTTCTTTGTCATGGGCCGAAGGTAGAGAAGGACAGGCCGGATTGGCCAGCAACAATCCGGGGGACGCATCGCACAAGACGAGGGGCCGATTACGATTACGATTACGCGAGGAGGAGTGGCGAGTGACCAGTGACGCGAAGCGAGCGGCCCAGGTTTGTTGTCCATCCTTCAGGATGCCCGGGCTATGCCCGCTTCCGCTCCATCCGCCGACCAACCCAAGCCAGCTTTCCTCCCACGCACGTTGCGAAATCTCCATAGCTCTTGCTCAGGCACGCCCAGCAAGACACACCCTCAAGGGTGGACAACGAACGGCACGTCCGACTTCGAGGCTTTTGGGGTTCTATCGACCTGTCCCACGTTTGCTCTGAAACCACCGATGGGTGGACCACGGAATACTCAGAAAAAAACAGGCCAGCTCTTCCCAACAAAGCACGATTGTGACAACTCTCAGGCGGCTCCGGGCCGCTAAGCATGACCACCCGCATAAATCGAGTCATCGTCCTCCTGCTCTGTTGCACTTGCTGCATCTCCTCCTCCCTCGCAGCCAACCCGAACCGCCTGGATCATCTCGACGATTTCTCCAACCCCTACCACCCCTCCATAAACCTGGCCCGCCTGACCACCCCGCAATGGCTCGGGGAACCCGGCGTGGAAGCGGTCGTTCTGTTCGGCATCGATGACATGAGTCATCCGTCGGCTTACGAGAAGTTCCTCCGTCCAATGATCGAACGTCTCAAGGCCATCGACGGGCGAGCCCCCGTGAGCATTTTCTCCAATTCGCCTCGCCCGGATGATGCGCAACTCCAGCTCTGGTTGAAGGAAGGGCTGGGTTTCGAGGCTCATACCCTGAGCCACCCCTGCCCCATACTCGGAGCGGAGGGCATCGAGTCGGCGTCAAAGACTTTTCACGGATGCGTGGATCTCCTGCACCACATCCCGGGTAACAAGCCGGTGGCTTTTCGAACGCCATGCTGCGACTCCATGAACAGCCCGAGCCCCCGCCTGTTTGCAGAGCTGTTCGCAGGCACCAACTGGGCAGGTCACTTCCTCTCCGTTGATTCCTCGATCGGTGTTGTGCTCACCGCGGACGATCCAGTCCTCCCCGCAGACAGGCTGCTCGACGCACGTGGACGTCCGAGGTTTGCCAAGTATCTCCCCTCCTCCACCTACGCTGCATTCATCGAGAACTACCCCTACCCTTACATCCACACCCGGAATATCGTCGAATTCCCCTTCATGATCCCCAGCGACTGGCAGTCCCAGAACTTGCAGGGCAACAGCCATCCGCAACTCCTGGAGGATTGGAAGGCCGCCCTCGACCTGACGGTGCTGAAGCAGGGCGTCTTTGCATTCGTTTTTCACCCGGCACAATGGAGCTCGCCGGAACAACTGGCATCTTTCGTGGACTACGCGGCGACTCGGCACGGAGGGAAGGTCAGGTTTCTGACCTTTCGCGAAGCCTACGATCGGATGATCGCTCACCTTTTCGCGAAGCAGCCTGTCCGCGCATCCGATGGCACCGACAACGGTGTTCGATTGATGGATCTCAATGGCGACGGGTACATGGATGTGGTGATCGGCAACACATCCACAAGGAAAACCCGAGTGTGGAATCCTCAAGGAAACCAATGGATGGACTCCACTTTCCCGCAGACCCTTGTGAGGAGGAATCTCACGGGCCAGACAGAAGATTGCGGGGTCCAGTTTGGAATTTTGGGGCCGGGTTCCATCCCCGTCGCGTTGGTCCGCAACCACAACGAATCGGGCGCATGGCGATACGAAAAGAACACATGGACATCAGATCCGTCGTTGCTTCATGGGCTTGAGATCGAGGGCAAACCGATCCTCACTTCGGCTCATGGGCGGGACCAGGGGGTGAGGCTGCGGGATGTGGATGGAGACGGCTCATGCGAGCTGATCGTGGGGAATCCGGATGTCAACCGGGTGTTTCAGTGGGCGGCAACCCAACGCGCCTGGAAGCCCGATTCCTTCAGCCTTCCCCCGGGCACGACCTTGGTGGATTCGCAGGGGCGGGACGGCGGGCTTCGGTTCCAGGACCTCAACGGTGACGGCTACGTGGACGTGCTTTTCTCGAACCCCGATCGCTACTCGATCCACCTGATGGTTCCGAAGCTGATCCTTGGTTTTCAACGCGGATGGAGTCGCGAGGTTATCAGGGGAGACCGCGGGCAGCTGCCAGAGCTTCCTCCGTTCGTGAGGTCGGGTTCCCGGGTGAATAACGGAGCCTGGCTGGCTCGGGGATTCTTGAACGTTCAGAACGAGGACACCGCGAGGAGGCCCGCGCACACCCTGCGCTACTCCTTCAGCGAGCTGCTGGGCGGATTCATGCCTCCCGCACTCACCCCCGCGGAATCCTCGGCCACGATCCGCGTTCCGGACGAATTCGAAGTGGACCTGATCGCCTCGGAGCCCGTGGTCACGGATCCCGCATCACTGGCCTGGGATTCGCAGGGACGACTTTGGGTGGTGGAGATGCGTGACTACCCCCTGGGATTGGATGGCCGCGGGAAGCCGGGCGGGGCAATCCGTCGGCTGATCGACAAGGACGGCGATGGGGTCTTCGAATCCTCGGTTGTGTTTGCCGACGATCTCTCGTTTCCGAACAGCATCATGCCCTGGCGTGAGGGAGTGTTGGTGGCCTGTGCTCCAGACCTCCTTTACCTCGAGGATACCGACGGGGATGGCAGGGCGGATCGTCGCAAAAAGGTGCTCACAGGTTTCACGTTGTGGAATCAACAACACCTGGTGAACGGATTCGAACTCGGCCTGGACAACTGGGTTTATGCCGCCAACGGAGACAGCGGCGGGAACGTGACGAGCTTCAGCCAGACCAACGCCGTGAACATCAGCGGACGCGATCTGCGGTTCCAACCTGATACAGGGGTCTTCGAGGTGATCGAGGGTCAAACGCAATACGGTCGGCGTCGGGATGATTGGGGAAACTGGTTTGGCAACGCCAACCCGATCTGGCTCTGGCATTACTGGATCCCCGAGCGTTACCTGAAACGCAACCCGCGCCTGACCGCCCCGTCCTTGCGGAAGGAGACTGCGATCGATCCCGGCGCCGGGGCGGTTCATTACCTTGGCCGGAAACCCCAACGCCTGAACGACGTCGGAACCGCCGGATTTGTGACCTCTGCAAACAGTCCCACCCCCTACCGGGACACACTCTTCGGCTCCAACTTTGCACGCGCGGTCTTCATCAGCGAACCCGTTTACAACGCCGTCCGATGCGAGCTTCTCGAACCAAGGGGAGTTTCCTTCACGAGCAGCCGCTGGAATCCGGGGCTTGCCAGGGAGTTTTTCACTTCGACCGATCCCTGGTGCCGTCCAGCCGGAATGAAGGTGGGGCCGGACGGCTCGCTTTACATCTGCGACATGTACCGCCAGTTCATCGAGCATCCGGAGTGGATACCGGAGGATATTCGTTCGAGATACAACATGCGCGCGGGGGAGGATCGGGGGCGGATCTATCGAGTCCGGCCCAAAGGTGCGCGACTGCGCCCCGCTCCTGATCTGGCCGGGCTGTCAGGAACACAGCTGGCTGCCGCACTCGATCACCCAAATGGATGGCAACGCGACATGGTGCAACAACTCCTGCACCATCGACGCGATGCGGCTGCAGCACCGAAGCTCCGCGACATCCTCCTGCAATCCCAGCTGCCCCAGGCGAGGATCAGTGCGCTCGCCGCGCTTGAGGCCATCGGCGCGCTCAGCGCATCTGATACCTTCCAGGCCGCCCGGGACGCCCATCCATCGGTCCGTGAGCAGGGCATTCGCTCGATGGAGCCGCTGCTGGCTGCGGGCACTGGCCTGCAAGCGCAAGGTGATTGGCGCAGATTCCTGATGGAACTTGTTTCAGACCCGGACATCCGAGTGCGCAGACAGCTCTCGTTTACTCTGGGAGAATGGGAAAAGGAATCCGCCGCGGACATCCTGGCCGAGCTCGCCATCAGGTCGGGCGGTCAGCCCGATCTGCTGCTCGCCATCGCAAGCTCAGCCTCCCGGCAGCCCGAAAAGATTCTGGCGCGGATCCTGGAAAACGGTATTGCGCTTGCCCCTCTGGAGTCCCTGCTCAGGAATCTGTCCTCCTGGATTATAGACCGAAACCATGCTCAATCCTTGGAACAGCTGCTCACACGCCTCATGCACCAGGGACAGCCCGGGCAGCCTCATCCGGCATGGCAGATGCGGCTGCTCGCGCATTACCTTGAGGAAACAGGGAGAAAACAGTCTTCACCTTCGCTGCCATCGAATCTCCAATCCGCACTCAATCAAATCTCAACTCAAGCCCGCAACACACTCGCCGACCCCGGCTCCTCACCGGAGGCCGCGGCGGCTTCCGTGGCCCTTCTCGGCCGCGTGGCCTATCTATTGGAGGCTGACATAGCCACCTTGGTCAGCCTGCTGGATGCCCGAACCGGGCAACTGCTCCAACAGGCTGCCTGGGGACGACTTGAGAAAATGTCCTCACCCGGGATCGCGACAGCCCTGCTGTCCAGATGGCAGACCTTCCCCCCGAAAATGCGCAGCCAGGCGCTGGATCTGCTCCTCCGACGCGAGGATTGGGCGACAGCTCTCATCTCTGCGGTCGCCGACGGAAAAATTCAGGCTCCCGACATTCCTCCCTCCGGCCGTCAACGGCTCATGACCCACTCGTCAGATAAAGTCCGGACGACTGCAGGACGTGTCTTTGAAGCAGCCACATCCCACGACAAGCAAGCCCTGATCATGAGCTATCTGACTGGAGTTCGTGGCACGATGGGATCAGCGGTGAAAGGGAGCGCCCTTTACGAGCAACATTGCGGTGCCTGCCACCGCCTCAATCAAAAGGGAACCGGTGCCGCGCCCGATCTTGCCACCCTTGTGGATAGATCGCCGGAGAGGATGTTGACTGCCATTCTCGATCCCAATCGCGCGGTGGAGGATCGATACCGCTCCTATCTGGTCGTGACGAAGACCGGAGAGGAGCACACCGGAATGCTGGTGGAGGAGTCGGCCAACACGGTCGTCCTCGCGGCAGCCTCCGGTGCTCAACAAATCCTGCTCCGGTCGAATATGGAACGCCTGACGACCTCAGGCGTGTCATTCATGCCGGAAGGGTTCGAAGCAGTGCTTAAACCTGGAGACATCGCTGACCTGCTGACATTCCTTTCACAACAATCCGTTCCGCCACGCGCGTTCCCGGGGAACACGCCCGGAGTCGTAACCCCGGAGACTGATGCCTCGTTTCGTTTGAGAGCCAGTTCGGCGGAGATCCGCGGGGATGGGATCGCATTCGAACCTCAATTTCAGAACATCGGGTCCTGGAACTCCACGGACGCACGTGCTGCATGGACACTCGACGTCCCGAAGGCAGGGGGTTACGTCGTCTGGATGCAATGGGCATGCCATGTCAACGAAGCGGGCGACAGCTTGCGATTGGAAGCGCACGAGGACTCCCTCACCACCACGATCAAGGCCACGGGCAACTGGGAGACTTATCGCACCCAACGATTGGGCGTTCTTCACCTGCCGGTCGGCCGGGTGCAGCTCACCGCGATGGCAGAGAGTTCGCTGAAGGGTTACCTCATGGATTTGAGAGAGCTCCGCCTGATTCCCGAAGGATCGAAAACCGAGCCGAGCTTCGAGTCACCTGCTCAGTGAGGGATGTTGATTCCAGGATATGCGGGTGTGTCTGCCGCCTGTGATGCGCTGTGTGTGTGTTAATTTTTTTTGTCATCTTTTGTTCGGTCTGGCTCTGGAGCGGGTCTTTACTGGTGATTGAACATGACGGACAGCCAAACTTTGCTCGCGGATTACCTCAGGTCCGGATCGGACGTCGCCTTCCGCGAACTGGTCAACCGCTACATTGATCTGGTCTATTCAACCGCGCTCCGGCTCGTGGACGGCAACCGGCAGCAGGCGGAGGACGTGGCTCAAAAGGTGTTTGTGGACCTGGCCCGCACCGCGCGGAGCCTTTCCACCGAGGTGAAATTGGGGGGCTGGCTTCATCGACACACCTGTTTTGTGGCTGCCAAGACCATGCGTGGCGAGCGCCGTCGCCAATCCCGCGAAAGGCAGGCTGTCGCTATGAACGCATTGCACGACAACTCCGAAGCGGACTTCTCGCGGGTCGGACCGATTCTCGACGAAGCCATCAACGAACTGGCTGATGCCGATCGCGCCGCCATCCTCCTCCGCTTTTTCGAACAACAGGACTTCCGCTCAGTGGGGGCAGCCATTGGCATCACCGAGGACGCGGCGCGAATGCGGGTAACCCGGGCTCTGGAGAAGCTGCAGGAAATGCTGATGAATCGTGGAGTCACGACCACAGCGGGTGCTCTATCCGTCGCGCTCTCGTCGAACGTCGTTCAAGCCGCCCCCGCCGGGCTTGCCATCGCGATTTCCGCTGCCGCCGCTTTTGCTGGAGCATCGATCGTCAGCTCTGCTACTGCCAGCGCCACCAAAGCCATTGCCATGACCACGCTACAAAAGGCCTTTTTCACGACTGTGTTGGTCGTCGCTGCGGGCACGGTTCTCCATCAAGTTCGGAAGTCATCTGCGTTGGAGGCCCAACTATCCACGCAACAGAACCAGCACGCTTCGTTGACCGACGCACTTGCCCAATCCGGACGCGACCTCGAGGAAGCTCTGCGTGAGCTCGATGCACTGAGGCTGAGGACCGAGAACGACGCGGCTGAGCGGGTCCGAATGCTCGGTGAAGTGGCACGCCTGCGGCGACAAATTGCAGAAGCGTCCGCTGATCGTTCCGGTCCAGCCGCGCCTCCGATCACGCCAAAGCCTGGTGCCGGCCCTGTGGAGCCAGTGCAGGTGTTCGTGGCCAACGCGGATGCACGGGTTCCCATGGGCCAGACTCTCGCCGTCGGCGGCTGGACGACGGCTGAAGGACTGCGCACGATCGTGCTCGTGAAACCGACAGTCGTCGACGAAAGCGGGAACGCCACAACCGTGGATGCTCTTGGCGGCCGGCCGGGCCAAATCGTCCTGGAAAGCCAGTTCTTCGAGATACCTGATGATGTCCTGGACGAAACCCTTTCAGCTCTCAATCTGGCGAGCATTAGCAAGCTCAAGACAGATGGAAAAGCGACTTCTTCTCACAGCCTTTTCACCTCTGACGAGGCTGATCTGCTATTGAAGACCCTGAAGGCCACGTCCGGGGTCAATCTGCTCTCCACCCCTAGAATCCTGACTCCCGATGGCACTCAGGCAGCGCTGTCGGTGACTGAGAACAAGGTGGTGGCAGGGCGGGAGCATGCGCTGGGGCCTTCCCTGGATGTCGAGCCAAGGATCACGGCCGATGGGTCGTCGGTGAACCTGACGGTGGTAGCTCGTCTAAGAAAAGAGAGTTCGCCGTAACCCGACAGACCCGACATCAACGCCTGCAAGCCCCTCCCGGTGGGCGACGGAATCCTGGACTCGGGAGGGGGATGTTGGCCGGAGGGGCGTCAACGCTCCCAGGGTTGGTCAAGCCGGATGAAAATCCTAGACTTGGGATTGCATCCAATCCCCCTCTTGTGTGATTGTATCGCATTTAGATCTATCTGCTCCCTGCCCACTGGGGCGAGCTTTTGCCCGGTTGGGGAGCGGAGGGATGAAGTCATTAACCGTTTCAATTCATTCGTATGTTTCAACACTTCAAGTTTCTCCTTCTGCCCGTGGTCGCAGGCTTGGTTTTGTCGGAGCGGGTCAGTGCTGACATTCTGACAGTCACTGTAAACAGCTCTGGTCATGCGAACACTGCCGATGGGGAACTTACTTTCCCTGAGGCTGTGCTCCTGATGAACACCCGGTTTGCAACAGATGTGGCTGCCCGGACACTGGGACGCGAGCTCACGGCTGAGGAAGCCGCTCTCGTGCGAGTGGAAACCGCGCCGACGACCGCGCGAGAGATCCGCTTCAACATTCCCGGGGCAGCCGACACGGTCCACTGGATCACTGCGCCACCTGGCGGGTTTCCAATCCTTTTTGCAGACTCGGTGCTCATCGATGGCTACTCCCAGCCAGGAGCCTCACCCAACACCAACCCCATCACAGCACCCAACACCGCCCGGCTGCGCATCGGCTGGGATGTCAGGACCCTGACAGCGGAGGAAGAAGAGGGTGCAGTTCCCGACTACACCTTCAAGATCCAGGCCAGCGAGGTCGTCATCCAGGGAATTTCCGTGGTGAGCAGCAGGGAGACTGACAATTACGGGGTCACCTTTGCCGAGAACGCGAATGGCGGGCGAATCAGTGGATGTTGGTTCGGAATCTCCCCCGGGCTCGACATCGTACAGGGGAGTGAAGTCGCGGTGGCCGCATTTGGTTCGCTGGGAGGACATGTTGTGGGAACCAATGGCGATGGAGTGGACGACCACGCCGAGTTCAATGTGATCGTGGCCCATGCAATCGGTTTGATGTTCGAGGATACAGGGGACATTTCTGTTGCCGGTAACTTCATCGGAGTCATGCCGGATGGTGTCACCATGCCATCGGAGGAGATCCGCCAAAGCCTGGAGGGTGACGCTGTTGAAGGCGCAGGGTTGTCTGGACAGGTGGTGATCGGGACCAACTCCGACGGGATCGCCGATGACAGTGAGCGAAACATCATCGGCGGAATGAAGGATGATGTGGTGGAATTCTATGGCCCTGTGGAGAACTTCGTGTTCGCCGGAAACACTGTTGGATTGGGCATCGATGGCGTCACGCCCCTGCCAGTCAGGAAGTTGCTTCGTGCGCCGAGCGGGCACTTCCGCATTGGATCGGACTTGGATGGATCGCACGATGATGCGGAAGGAAACACCCTGGCCAACTTCACTGGCTTTCTCATCCGTTACACCCGCGGGTTGTTCCTGAGTTTTCGTGGAAACGATGTGCGCGACAACAGCGGGCCGATCGTCTCAAATGAGCAGCAGTCGTACCTGGCCTCCCTCCTTGGCGGCGTGCCTGTCGAGGAACTGCGTCCCGTGCTGGTCCAGTTGGACAATCCTTCTGTCATCCAGATCCAGGCCCCTCTTCCCGCATCCGAGGACCCCGGAAGCCAGAGCATTGTGATCGATTTGTATCGTGCCGTCGTTGTGCCCGCAGCGAACCCGGAGGCTCCCGGCATTCTCGAGGACCTGACGCCGATCGCGAGCCAGGTGGACAATATGGCGGGGGATCTGGATCCGCGACCAGGCTTCATTGCGATCGCCCTGGCTCAGCTGCAGGGTGATGTTGGCGACGATTCCCTTGTAGCGTTCAGCACCCTTCAGCTTCCATCGGCCGTCGAGACCGGGCCACCTTCCCGGCCTCTGCGCCTGACTGCTCCACCCCAGGATCCCGCACTTCGGATTGCCCGTCACTCCGAGGGCGTCCGCATCACGTGGGAGGGGGAGGGATGGACCCTTCAGGAACGCACCTCCGTGGCCGGAGGGGAGTGGGTCTCGTTGGCCACCAGTTCACCGGCGATCCTGCCCGTCACGGGTCAGTCACGGTATTTCCGGCTTGTCCGAGGCAACTGACGCCGATGGACGATCTGCGTGTCCGACGACATTGCAGTCGCGGCGTCTTTCCCGACTGAAGGCTGTGGGATAGGCGCATGGATCTTCGTGCGATGACCCGGCTCTTGCCGTCCCCGGCTCTGCCGACCGGACCCATGGTCTGGCTCAGGAAAAGCTGAGCACCAGGGACTTCACCACCAAGCTCCAACCATCCACGAGGACAAACAGCAGAATCTTCAGCGGGAAGGCAATCGTGGTGGGCGGCATCATCATCATGCCCATGCTCATCAATACGGTCGCTACAACCAGGTCGATGAGGATGAACGGGATGAACAGCAGGAAACCCATCTGGAAAGCGGTTCGAAGTTCGCTGATGATGAACGCAGGCACGACGATCCTCAGCGGCACGTCCGCCGCCGCCATCGGAGACATCCGGGCCATCGCGATGAAGAGTTCAACATCCTTGGGCCGCGTCTGCCGAAGCATGAAGCCTCGCAGGTGCTTCGACGCTTCCTCCACCGCCTGGTCGCCCGTGATCGCCTTCGCCTGATAGGGCTTGAGCGCATCCCGTTCCACCCGCTCCCACACGGGTTGCATGATGAAGAAGGTCAAGAACAGGGAAAGACCGATGATCACCTGGTTTGCAGGAGCAGTAGGCAGAGTCAAGGCGGTCCGGATAAACGACAGGACGATCACGATCCGGGTGAAGCAGGTCATCAACAGGATGAAGGACGGCGCGAGGGTGAGCAGGGTGATGACGAAGAGCACCTGCATCGCCACATCCGCCCTTGGCAGCTCCT
>VHDG01000063.1 GCA_016871475.1 Verrucomicrobiota bacterium | reverse complement strand
TGGGGGGATTACGTGGGCAGTTTCCTCGCTCTCCTGATGTTTTGCATTCCTGGATTCGTGGTTGGACCCATTCTGGCGCTGGTATTTGCGATCGAGTTGGGGTGGTTCCCCGTGGCTCTCTGGTTGACTCCCATGCACGTGGTGCTGCCTACGGTGGCATTGGGGCTCTACTTCGCTGGACGTGTTTCCAGACTGATGCGCGAGGGAATGACCGAGGCATTGCGTGAACCCTTTATTGTCACCGCCCGATCGAAGGGATTGTCGGAAGGATCCGTGGTGTTCAAGCACGCGCTGCGCATCGCCATCCTTCCGGTGATCTCCTATTCGGGTCCGTTGCTCGCCGATCTCCTCACAGGCTCGTTCGTGGTGGAGAATCTCTTTCGGGTCCCGGGCATCGGAGTGTTTCTCGTGAACGCCGCGTTGGGACGGGACTACAACATGGTTGTGGGGCTGGCCCTCGTATATGCGTTTCTGCTCGTGGTGTTGAACCTGGCTGTGGATGTCGGGTACGCGTTTCTGGATCGGAGGGTGAAACATGGGTGAGCTGGAGTCCATGCCTGCATTGGTGACGCCTGGTCAGCGGGCGCGTCGCCGCTTTGTGCGCAATACCCCTGCTGTGATCGGGCTGATTTGGGTGGTGACGTTGGTGGCGTTGGTGTTGCTGGTGGTCCTATGCCCATCGCTTTGGCCCTATTCCTTCGAAACCACATCGGATGCGCAGTTTCAACCACCCAGCTATGACCATTGGTTTGGGACTGACATTCATGGTCGTGATCTCCTGACGCGTGTGCTTTATGGAGCGGGAGTTTCCCTTTTGGTGGGCCTGGCGGGGGCATTGGTCGCTGTGGTGAACGGCGTAGCCTGGGGAGCCATTGCCGGTTACATGGGAGGTTGGGTGGACAGCGTTGCGATGCGAATCGTGGACATCCTGTATTCGCTGCCTTCGATCATTTTTGTCATCGTGTTGGTAACGAGTCTGGAGGGCGTATTCAGAGGATGGTTGCAGGCGAGGTTTGATTTGGGACCGCAGGCGGTTGGTTTCTCGCGGCTCTTGTTTTTGTTTGCGGGGCTGGGGGCTATTTCCTGGCTTAACATGGCCCGGATCGTACGCGGGCAGGTCCTTGCCTTGAGAAATCGCGCGTTTATCGATGCCAGTCTGGCTTTGGGAGCCCATCCTTCGCGGGTGATCCTCCGTCACATTCTGCCAAACGTGTTCGGGGTGATCATTGTTTATGCCACGCTGACGGTGCCTGCGATCATCCTTTATGAGTCCTTTCTGAGTTATCTGGGATTGGGTATTCAGCCCCCGATGGCGAGTTGGGGATCACTGATTGCGGACGGTGCAGGGCAGCTGAATCCGGTGCGAACCTACTGGTGGTTGATCGTATTTCCCGCAGGCATGTTGGTGGTCACACTCCTGGCTTTGAACTTCTTGGGCGATGGACTTCGGGACGCCTGGGATCCCAAGGGGCGCCAGGATCTCTGATGCTCACCGGCACACATCCCAGACGCCGTCACTCAGCGTAGAGCGGGCCCTGGTGCGGTTCCTCGTGGGTAAATACCATCGTCCAGGAAAAGCTCGCGCTCGTGACATAAATGTCTGCACGCAGATGGGATAATTCAGGCCTGAATGGAACCTTGGGTTTGCATAAGTACCCGTATGTCCCGGCTTCATCGAAAATGTAGAAGCTGCCCTTTGTCTTATGGTAGGCACGCTGAGCTGCGTCTCCGGAGAGGGATGGCTCGATTCCGTAACTGAAGCCGTGCCACTTAAATCCACAGTGCACCCAGGTTTTTTTCTGACGCTTCACTCTCGAGGCGAATCGCTCCAGCCACCGATGCGAAACTTCCGCGAGCTCCACGTCCGACAGAGCCCGCAGCTGGACGCTATGACGTTCCAGATACTCCGTGATCGCCTTCTGATGAGTGTGGACGGGCTTGGGCATGTTTGCGACTAGCGAGACCCTGACCGATCGAGGGAAAGAATGCGACCAAGGTCGTATTGCCATCGGTGGCGCTTTCAAGTACGGAGAAAGCGTTCCGGTCAACCGCCGGACCTACCGGCTTGTGAGCTGAACCATCACCGACCACCGCGAACGATACGGACCTGGTCACGCGTCGCGAGTCCATCCGCCAGCGTTTGCTTCGGGCAAACACGGCGGTGGCCACCCTGATCGCGAGCACCGCTGTGCTCGCGATGTGCGCTCTCTGGCAGAGCCTCCGAGCCACCCGGCTTCAGGCGGCTGCGATCGCAAGTCAGCAACGGGCAGAGACGGCCGAAGACCAAGCGCGTTCTGAGCTTTGGCGGGCATTGACCACAGAAGCCCGTGCGACAC
The DNA here is from genome assembly GCA_016871475.1 of Verrucomicrobiota bacterium. Lineage (GTDB taxonomy): Bacteria > Verrucomicrobiota > Verrucomicrobiia > Limisphaerales > UBA11320 > UBA11320. The sequence goes on along the minus strand of VHDG01000063.1, from coordinate 8,345 downwards.
GCCGCGGCCCATCCATGACCCGGCGCACCGAAAGCCTGGAGACCATCCGGCGTGCGGCCGCCATTTCCCCTTCACTGGAGTTGCGCAATGAGGCGATCGCTGCGCTTGCGTTGCCTGAGGATCGGATTCAAGCCACGGTGCCGCTTGACGCCAACGTGCGCGCCTATGACTTCGATCCTCTCCTGCGGCAAGCCGCTGTCGGGATGGAGAATGGCGACACCGTGGTTTATCAGCTGCCGGAAGCCACCGTGACCCACCGGTTTCGGCTCGCCGACGGATCAATTCCCGAAGGCCAGGGCGCCGTGGCCGCGCTGGCATTCTCGCAGGCGGGAGATGTCCTTGCAGTTCGCCATAGCCGGGGAGCTCTCGCGGTCTGGGATCTCTCCTCCGGCCGCATACGCTTCCTGCGGGACGCAGACCAGTTGCGCCGGCCTGCGAGCCGGGGAGTCTTCAGCACAGACGGCAAGGTGCTGGTTGCCCCGGTGCTCTCCCCCGATGGTTTTGCAGCTATTGATGCGCGCACGGGTGAAACGATCCGTCACTTTGGCGCGTTCAGTTCCTATCATCATTGCGCTGTGCGCCCCGGCAGGACGCAGTTTGCCGTCTATATGGATGAGGTCGTGTCTGTCATGGACTGGCAGACCGGGGAGAAGATCGCCGAATACGCCTTCCCCGATGGTGCTCGGACCGAGGAATGGAGCCCGGATGGTCGGCTGCTCGCCATTGCCGGGTCCTCTTTGCAGGTCCATGTGTGGGATGTCGCCGCGGGTATCCGCACTGTCCTGAGCGGGCCCAAGGATTCCGTGCTCAGTTTGCACTTCGATCCTGCCGGCCAGCAATTGGCGGCCGTCACGGCAGACCGTTTGTCCCTGCTCTGGAAACTGCCCGAAAAACAGCCGTTCAGTGTGTTTGAAGGACGGCGCTTCGTGCGCTGGGGACCATCGGGGGCCACGGGCTGGGCCGTCTCACGCCAACAGATGGAACTCCGTCGTCCCGCCACGAATCCGGCGTACGCAAGACTGGCTGGCAGACCGGAGCATGCGGACGAATATGCGTTGGACGTGAGCGCGGATGGTCGGTGGGCCGTGTCGAAGGCGTCGAACCAAGGACTTCTTGTCTGGGACCTAGAAGAGCCCGGGCCTCCGGAGTTTATCGCGCTTCAAGGCATCCATTCTCTTTGCTTCGACCCCGTCCATCCGAAGCTGATTCTGCTTCGCAACGACCGGGTGGAATCTTGTGACGTGAGCGTGTCGAGTGGGGGAGGCAGGACATCACTGCCGCTGAGCGACCCTCTTTCGGAGAGCCATGTGGGTTCTCGCAGACCGGATCTTGTGACGGCATCCGCCGATGGCCAGACCCGGGCCTATGTCTGGCTGAAGGCAGGCAAGGTGTGGGTGGTTCATCTCGGCAAGGAACCCGGCCTGGTTGAGATGGAGGGAGCCTTGCATAGTAGCGTGGATCAAAGATCCGGCAGCGCCTTCGGGACGGGAACGATCTCCCTGAGCACGAACGGTCAGTGGTTGGCGTTGGGGGTGGATGGAGGGACGGGAACATCCATTTTCGACACGCTGACCGGCCAGCGCGTCCGGACGCTGGATCATGAGTTCGGAGGTGTCCAGTTCAGTCCAGACGGACGCTGGCTCGTTCTGGCCACCCGACGTGAGATCAAGCTGTTTCGTGCCGGTGACTGGACGCAGGTGTGGTCGAAAACGCCAGATCCCCAGAGTGCGAACTCCTCAGGAGCTGCCGCTTTCTCTCCGGATGGCGCCCTGCTGGCGTTCGTAACCGGCTCAAGCCGTGTCATGCTTTTGGCGAGCGGGGACGGAAGGGAGCTCGGGGTTTTGGAGTCGCCGGAGGGCGTGCCGATCCGAACCGCGCGATGGACCAGGAATGGGCAACGACTTGTTTTGTCCACCCGGGACAACACGCTGCAGGTGTGGAACCCGGGAGCGTTGCGGACCGAACTCGCCGCGCTCAATCTCGACTGGAGTACATCGGTAGAGATTGCTGCGGCGGCTCCGAGGATGGCATCCACGGTTCCGTTGGAAAGGTCGAGCAAGTGGATTGCACTCCTTCTTCTGGCCGCCACGGGCGCTGCGGCGTTTGTAGCACTTGGGTTCCTGCGGCACCATCGCCTCTTGCTGGGGCAATACTCGAGGGCTGAGATGCATGCGCTCGAACGGGACAAGGAATTGCAGGTGGAGCGGGAGCTGCATGAGCTCAAGAGCCAGTTTGTATCCACGGTCTCGCATGAATTCCGAACCCCGCTGGGCGTCATCATGGCCTCAGCGGAGAATCTTCGGGATTACCATGACCGTTTCAGCCCTGAGCAGCGGGCCCAGCATCTTCGTGACATCTTTGATGCCTCGAAAACCATGTCGGGGTTGATGGAGGAAGTGCTCCTGCTTGGGCGTGTGGATTCCGGCAAAGTCACCTACCGCCCCGCGGATGTGGACATCCCTGCGCTCTGCGAGCGGCTGGTGGAGGAGGTGAAGTCCGCGACAGGGGAACGCGGCCGGGTTCAGATTCGCGACACCACAAATGTTCGCTGTGGGCGAGGCGATGAGGGGCTGCTCCGCCATATCCTGGTGAATCTTCTGACCAACGCTGTGAAGTATTCCCCTCACGACAAGCCGGTGGAGCTTGCCATCAGCGCCGACGAGCCCTACGCGGTTTTCACCATCAGGGATCAAGGCATCGGCATCCCGGCAGAGGATTTGCCGAACCTGTTCGCTCCATTTCATCGCGGTGCGAACGTGGGGGAGGTGCCGGGCAGCGGTCTCGGGCTTGTGATCGTCAAGCGCTGCGTTGAGCTGCACGGAGGAACTATTGAGTGTGAGAGCACGTTGGGTGTGGGCACAACGGTCACCGTCCGGCTTCCGCTGTTCACCAAGCTCTCCTAGTTCCGCTTCGAGCCCGGATTTCTGGCCTCATCCCACTCTGTGCATTGGACGAAACCGATGTGGGCTGAATCCATGGGCAGAGGATTGTGAGCGATCCGGGCTAGCGAATCTTGGCGTCGGGCAGCTCGCGTTTCACCCCTTCGTCGAGTGGCATGCGGTCTCTGTCGGGGGTTAATCCCTCGGCGGCCAGCAACCTGGCCAGCTGTGATTCCAGCGATTGTCTCACGGTCGAATGTCTGCCCGATCCAGCCAGATTCCGGCGCTCGCCCGGATCGGACTTCAAATGGTACATCTCCGGCGGGTGTCTGTCCGGCGATCCATCTCCATGCGGATAGCGGACGAGTTTCCAATCGTCGGTGCGCAGTCCGCGGATATTGGGAGTGTAAGGGAATTGCTTCTCGTAGTTGTATTCGTAGAACCAGGCCTTCCTCCAGCCAGGGTCGCGTCCAGAGGAGAGTTTCACCCAGGATCGGCCCTGTGCCGCTGGAAGGGGAGATGCGCCGCACAGTTCCAGAATGCTGGGTGCGATGTCCATGGCAAGGACCTGAGCCTTGATGGTCCGTCCGCGCGGAAGGCCGGGGCCGCTGGCGATGATGGGAATCCGAATGCTTGGCTCATGCATCGTCCGCTTGTCCACCATCCCATGCTCGCCTTCCAGCAGTCCGTTGTCCCCCATGAAAACCACGATCGTGTTTTCCAGCTGTCCGGACTGTTTGAGGAACTCCGACACCCGGCCCACGCTGTCGTCCACGCTCAACACGGTGCCCCAGTAAGCCCGCACCATGTTGGCGAAGTCGCTCACAGCCTCCGGCCTGGGATCGGGGAATTTCTTTCGCCACTCAAACAATGGGCCGTAGATGCCATGCCAGGTATCCAATCGCTCCCTGATCCATTGGGGCTTGTCGTCGAGCTGAAACGCGCTTTGAGGATACGACACCTGAATGCGGGCGAAGGCATTGCTGTATTTGGGTTCGGGAAGGTAGAACGAGTGAGGTGCCTTATGTCCGATGCACAGCGCCCACGGTTTTCCTTTGGAACGTTGTTTAAGCCAATCCAGCGCGTAGTCCGTCACCACATGGGTGTAATAACCTTTCGGGGTCTCGTGGCGCAGTCCGTTGACATTCCATTCAGTGTCGAAGTATTTGCCCTGGCCCTTGTGTGTGACAAACCAGTCGAAGCCCGGCCGGGGGGTGTCATTGTTTTCGCCCATGTGCCATTTGCCGATGTAACCGACGGAGTATCCGTGATCTTTCAGACGGCCCGGCCAGTGGGGCAGTGAGGAAGGCAGCTCGGTGAAGTTGTCGCGCACCCCATGTCGATGTGCATAGACGCCGGTGAGGATGCTGGCGCGGCTCGGAGAGCATAAGGATGTGGTGCAAAAACCATTGGCGAAGCGAACTCCCCGGCGTGCCAGAGCATCGATATGCGGAGTGCGGACGTGCCTTGAGCCAAAGCAGCCCAGGGCATCGGGGCGCAGATCATCGCATAGAATGAACAGGACGTTCGGCGACTGAGCACAAAGGCCAGTGATCGCAGTCATGAGCAGTGCGGCGATCAGCGCGAATGGGGAGTTCATGGGGGGAGCTTTTAGAGAGTGCTGGTTGTGCTGTCCAGAATCTGTTCTTGGAAAAGGGCAGGGCGGGTGGTTCCCTCTCGGTGCACGAATTGCGGGGCGACCCCTTGTATCGAAGGATGCTCCCATCTGTGCGCACCCTGATCGAATGAACGCCCACGTTTTTGACAAACCTGCAGAAGCTCTGGACCCGGCGTCCATCATGGCGATTGAGCGGCCGGACCCCAAGCTCATGATCTATTACGCCCTCTGCTGTTTCATCATACCGCCGCTCTTCCCGATTCTGATCATTCCCAACTTTTTTAGGTATCACACCTTGCGGTACAGGTTTGACAACGAGGGGGTTTCAATGAGGTGGGGAGTTTTGTTTCGCCGGGAGGTGTCCTTGAACTACGCCCGGATCCAGGACATTCACCTGCAATCCAACTTCGTCGAGAGGTGGCTGGGGTTGGGAAGAGTGTTGGTTCAGACCGCCAGCGGAAGCTCTGCTGCGGAGATGACCATCGAGGGTTTGGTGGAGTTTGAGAAGGTGCGCGATTTTCTCTATGCACGAATGCGCGGAGCCCGTGAACGGTCATCGCCGCTGGCAGGCTCCCACGGAGGGGTTGAGGCAACCTCCGTCGATGCGATGGCGCTGACCGCGGCCTTGCAGCAGGCGGCCTTGGAGCTTCGTAACCTGCGGGAGAGCATTGAGCGAAGCCGGACTTCATCCTGAGCCATGAACGAAACGTTCAAAGCCCTCTGCCTGCAACTGCTTCGAATCCCACCCGAGCCGCAGCCCCCTTCGGGCACCCCGGGGTCGGTCAAGGTTTTCCGAGCTTCGAGCAACTACTACTGGCTCCAGGTGCTCATCTGGGGCGTGCGACAGGCGTCCGTCATCCTGGGCATCCTTGCATTCCTTGCTTTCTGGAACAGCGCGAGCTCTCCGCGAGTTCCCTCCGGAATTCGAACTTTTGTCGGGGCGATCGAGATGCTGGGCATCATTGGCTTTGTGCTTCAGCTGCCCATCTCCTTTCTCCTGGTCCGGCTCGATTTCGAGCTGCGGTGGTACATGGTCACGGATCGCAGTCTCAGGATCCGGAGCGGTGTTTGGAAGGTCCACGAGACCACCATGACGTTTGCCAATGTTCAGCAAGGGCCGTTGCAGCGGCTTCTTGGGATTTATGATCTCCAAGTCACAACTGCGGGTGGCGGCGGGGAAACAGGGCACAAGGGGAACGAACCTACGATGCACTCCGGCTGTTTCCATGGCATCAGCAATGCCCCCGAGGTCAAAGAGATGATGCAGGAACGCCTCAGGCAGCTGAAAGGTTCAGGCCTGGGTGACCCCGACGACCCTGTTGATTCTCAAACGACCCTCCGTCCGCACTCCCATCCGTCACAAACCCAGTCACCTCTCGCAGCTGCGCTCGAGCTGGCGGAGGAAGCCCGGCTCCTGCGGTTGGCCCACCAACAAAACCCACACGCCTGACGGCGGTTCCACCCGGCATGTCAAATCGCCAGCTCACGTCACTCGGACTCATTGCCGGCAGCCGATCCCTCCCCCTTTGCCTGGCCAGAGAGGCGCGAGCGGCGGGCATCCAACGATTGGTGGCGGTTGCATTTGAAGGCGAAACGGACCCTGCACTCGTGCCACTCGTGGATGAGATTGTGTGGATGCGGGTTGGACAGCTGGACCGCATGATCCAGGCTTTTGTGACCCGGGGAATACACCAGTGCGTGATGGTGGGCCAGATCGCTCCATCGAATCTTTTTCAACTTCGTCCCGATCTCCGGGCGATGAAGCTTCTGCTTCAGATCCAGAAGCGAAATGCGCACAGCCTTTTCAGCGCCATCGGCGCCGAACTTGCGCGGGATGGGGTGGAGCTGATCGAGGCAACCCCCTGGCTGAGAACCTTGATGCCGGCCTCGGGCTATCGGGTGGGCAGGGAGCTCTCAGCACAGGAACTCGCGGACGTTGCCTATGGTCGAGAGGTGGCATTGCAGGTGGCGGGGCTGGATATCGGACAGACGGTCGTTGTGAAGGAGGGCGCTGTGCTTGCCGTGGAAGGTCTGGAGGGAACGGACGCGTGTCTCGCTCGTGGCGGGGATCTGGCCGGCAAGAGCGGAGGAGCTGTGGCCGTGAAAATTGCCAAAGCATCCCATGACATGCGATTCGACATCCCGTGCGTGGGACCCCGCACGGTGGAGGCCTGTGCGGAACACGGAATTCGAGTGCTGGCCTTCGAAGCCGGTCGATCTCTGCTGCTGGACCGCGAGGAGACCGAGCGACTGGCCGTCAGCCTGAAGGTTACTCTGGTCGTACCCTGATTCCGGCCTCCGCCATCACGGCGAAGCCGGTAGCAGAACCCATCAGGGGGGAAGGAGGGCTATAGTGACGCGACCAGTTTCTCCAGACGTCTGCCGTACTCGATGAAGTTCTGCTGGATGGGTGCATCGTCTGATTTCGAGCCGGCATCATGGAAAACGACCACCATGTGCGGCTCGATGGATACACCCGCCTTGTAACCCCGTTTCTTGGCATCGCTGAGAATATCCCTGACCCGGCCGGCTCCCTCGCCCGGCCAGTGGTAGTCGGCGTCATTCTTGGCCGGGTTCCACGTGGCATCCTTGATGTGGATGTGGGCTGTGGCATCGCGCACGGCGGTCCAGAACTCCCAAGGATCCTGTTTTGGCCAGGGAGCAGGGCGGGCGCGATCTGTGTTGAAGATTGGGTTGGCGGTATCGAAGACCCATTTCAGACCAGGGACTTCGTTCAGGAGCTGCAGGGCGTGTTTGGCGCTCATGCCGCCATAGTTCATGCAGTTCTCGTGAACCGGCTGGAGCCCCGCATCCAGGAACCGTTGGGTAACCTCACGCACGCGGCGAAACACCTCATTGGGAATGTCCGCTTCATCATCGGCGGGCTTGAAACTCATGATGCGCACGAACTTTGTGCGGGCCCTCTGCATCCGGGGAATACATCGGTTGACCTCTGCCAGTGTCGTTTCGAAGGGCGGTTGGGCCAGTGTCTTGGCCCAGTTCATGATGGTGGAGCCGAAACAGTAAACCTGGATCCCGGCTTCCTGGAGGCGGCTCAATGCGATATCGAATGCCGCCTCCGGGATTTCATGGAAGTTGGACTTGGAGAATCCGGGCACTTCCACCCCGCGCATCTCGATCTGTTTCCAGCCCAGTTGCTGGACTGCCTTGATTTGTGCGTCGAGGGTGTTGCCGGCCTCGTCGCTGATTCCCATGAGTTGCATGTGGCTTAGGCGAAATCGTAAACAACCGCGCGTTTGCAGTGAACCTTGAACACCTTTTCCACGAACTCAACGTGCAGGGGATGGACCTGGTAGTCATCCTGGGCCTTCTTGTTGGGGAAGATGAGGTTGAGCGCAACCTGATAGGACTGGTCCACAACCGGGCGGGGACTCCCCACCATCCGACCCATGTGATATTGGATCACCCCGGGGATGGGCTTCAGATATCGTTCACCCCCTGCGATGAGCTCATCCACCGACTTGGGGTTGGAGGGATCGGTCCAAAAAATCACGACGTGGCTAAAGTAGCTCGTGGGCTGCGATGAAGCATCTTTCATAGAGTTTGAGGTGCGATTCTCTACACGCATCCTCCATGAAGGCAAATTATTCGTCAGCTGTGACGCTCAGCCTGTAATAGCGAAACCGGGCCCAGGCAGGAGGTGTGTCGCTGAGTGTTGCGCGCTGGGTGTTGGTGGCTCCTATGCTCTGGCCTGTCGCACGCCATGTCTGAGGTGGCAGTTTCTCAGCGTATTCCAGGGCGTATTTAAAGCCTGCCTCCGGGGTGAAGGAGAATCGGATGGCCTCGTTCTCGCGGGATATGCTCTCGATGCGGGGAGGACTTGACGG
>VHDG01000062.1 GCA_016871475.1 Verrucomicrobiota bacterium | reverse complement strand
GGGGGGGGGGGAGGGGTCCGGGGGCGGGTCAGGGAGATAGGCCTGTGGGGATCTCAGGATACGGGCGATGCATCGTGGGCAGAGTTCGTCCACGACATCCGCTCGATGTTGCGATCCACAAACGGGGCATGAAGGGAGGCTGTTCACTGACCGATCACTTGGAGCAGGTAGTCCACTTCCAGATCAATATTGGAGGGGTGGACGACGGTTGCGGCGACTTCATTTCGGATGAGGTCGAAGTAGGGTTGGCGGAAGCGGCAGACCGCCATGGCGACGGCTCTGGGGGTCATGGAGAGCGTTGGAGCGATCTCTTCGTAGGCGCCTGGTTTTGCTTCATTGGAGAGGAACTGTTTGAGGGTATTGAACTGGGCTTGATGGGTGGGCGTTGTGAATTCGGATTTGAGCTGTTGGAGCGCGTTATTGAGGACTGTGAGTGCCCAGCGGTGGTCGAAGAGCTTATCGGGTGCGAGGGATTCGGAGAGTTCTGAGTTGTAGCGGTGCTCGGCATCCTGCTGATCGAGGGAGATGGGGACGAGCCCACCGCCGCGTTTGGCAGTGTTTGCTTTGTCAGCGACATCGCAGAGGAAGTTTTTCATGGAAGTGAGCAGGAAAGTGCGGAACCGGCCTTTATCGCGGGCGACGGCGCGCAGGGAATTGAGCTTGAGCAAACGGGCGAAGAACTCCTGTGTGATGTCCTGAGCATCGTGGGGAGGCCGGCCTTGCCGTCGCACGAAGGAGTAGAGGGGATACCAATAGGTGCGGCAGAGGGTGTTGAGGGCGATGGCGCAATCAGGCGACTGAGAGTCAGCTGCATTCAGGATGAGGCTCCAGTGAGTGGTTCTGAAGCTGGCACCTGCTGCGGTGTTGAACTCAGGCTGGGGTTCGCGGGGGTCCATCTTGGGTGGTTGGGTAGCAGGAGAACCCCGCAGGCGCAAGCTGCCGGGCGGCCTGGCCGATCCGACCGATCCGACCGATCACTCCAGCCAGTGGCTAAGCCACTTCTCCGCCTCCGCGAGCTGAAGCCCTTTTCGCTGGTGGTAGTCAGCCAGCTGATCTCGCCCGATCCTGCCCACTGCGAAGTATTTCGCCTGGGGGTGCCCAAAATACAGCCCGCTCACACTGCTGCCGGGGTGCATCGCGCAGCTTTCGGTCAGCGTGATCCCGGTCCTGTTTTCGACTCCCAGGAGTCTCCACAAGACCCTCTTCTCGCTGTGGTCCGGACAGGCCGGATAACCCGCAGCAGGCCGGATCCCCCGATAACTCTCATCGATCATTTGCTCGATCGTGAGCTTCTCGGTTTCTCCGTAGCCCCACTCCCTCCGAACTCTCGCGTGCAGCCATTCCGCAAATGCCTCAGCCAGCCTGTCCGCCAGCGCCTCAGCCATGATCGCCTGATAATCGTCGTGCCCGGCCTTGTAATGATCCACCAGACCCTTCAATCCAAATCCGGAACTCACCGCAAAACCACCCAGGTAATCCGCAATGGCAGGCCGTCCCGCCTCGGCCCGAGGTGCAACAAAGTCCGCCAGACAGAAGTTCTTCTCCCCAGAGGCCTTCTCCATCTGCTGCCTCAGAAAACAAAACCGCTCCACAACCTCCTTTCGGTCTTCATTCCTGTAAACCTCAACGTCGTCCCCAACTCTGTTCGCAGGGAAAATTCCATAAACACCCTTGAAATCCAGGGGTGATGCCTTTCTCCACGATGTCAGCATCGCTTGCGCATCACGGAACAGCTCCCTCGCCTGCATGCCATGCTTCTCATGATCAAGAATGGCCGGGTAGCGACCCCGCAGCTCCCACGTGTGAAAGAACGGTGACCAATCAATAAACGGAATCAGGTCATCCAACGTGACCAACGCCTTCGCCATCCCGGCTTCCACCGTCACTGGCTGCGATGACACCACGGTCACTCCAATACGCTTCGGAACCGTCACTTCCGAGAAGTCCAGCCGGGGGGATCTCTCCCTCGACTGCTCCAGACTCAGGAGCTTCGCCTTCGGTGCAGCATGCAGCTGTCGAAGTCTCTCGTATTCCGCAATGATCTCTCCGGCCAGCCTGCTTCGTTGCTCGGGATCCAATAACTGGCTCGCAACAGGAACCGCACGGCTTGCATCCAGCACATGCACAACGGGTTTTTTGTAGCCAGGCGCAATCTTCACCGCCGTGTGCGCCTTGCTGGTCGTGGCTCCTCCGATCAGGAGCGGGACATCAAACCCCTGTCGCTGCATCTCCCGGGCGACGTGTGACATCTCATCCAGGGACGGAGTGATCAGCCCGCTCAAACCGATGATGTCCACCGACTCCTTGCGAGCGGTCTCCAGGATTTTTTCGCACGAGACCATCACCCCAAGGTCGATCACCTCGTAGTTGTTGCACCCCAGAACCACTCCCACGATGTTCTTGCCGATGTCGTGGACATCCCCCTTCACGGTCGCAAGCAGGATCTTTCCCTGAGAGCGGGTGACTTTTCCCTCCGCAGCCAGCGCTGCCTTCTCCGCCTCCATGAAAGGGGTGAGGTGAGCCACAGCTTTCTTCATCACACGGGCCGATTTCACCACCTGCGGCAAAAACATTTTGCCCGCTCCAAAGAGATCGCCGACGGTGTTCATCCCCGCCATCAATGGACCCTCGATCACTGCCAGGGGCCGGCCATATTTCAGGCGGGCTTCCTCGGCATCCTGCTCGATGTAATCCGTGATTCCCTTCACGAGCGAATGCGAGAGCCGGTCTTCCACCGGCAACTTGCGCCATTCGGCCGACAGCTTGTCAATGGCCGCCTTGCCTCCCTGGTCCTTCAGGCCTTCTCCGTAGCTGACCAATCTCTCCGTGGCATCCGGACGACGGTTGAGGATCACATCCTCGACACGTTCCTTGAGCTCCGCGGGTATCTCCTCGTAAACCTCCAGCATTCCAGCGTTGACGATTCCCATGTCCAGGCCTGCCCGGATGGCGTGAAACAGAAACACGCTGTGCATGGCTTCGCGAACATGATTGTTGCCGCGGAAACTGAATGAAATGTTCGATACTCCTCCGCTCACTTTCGCTAGAGGAAGATTGGCTTTGATCCAGGCGGTGGCCCGGATGAAGTCCATGGCGTAGGAGTTGTGCTCCTCGATTCCCGTCGCCACGGTGAGGATGTTGGGATCGAAAATGATGTCCTGCGGGGGGAAGTCCGCCTTTTGGGTCAAGAGATCGTAGCTCCGTTTGCAGATCTCTATCCGGCGTTCGTAGGTGTCCGCCTGCCCGCGTTCGTCAAAAGCCATGACCACCACAGCCGCGCCATAGCGTCGGACGGCCCTCGCTTGATCCAGAAACCTCTCTTCGCCCTCCTTCAGGGAGATGGAGTTTACAATGCCTTTGCCCTGGATGCAGCGCAGGCCCGCCTCGATGACCGACCATTTTGAGGAGTCGATCATGATCGGCACACGTGCGATATCGGGTTCAGCCGCGATCAGGTTCAGAAACCGGGTCATCGCAGCGGCCCCATCCAGCATGCCCTCATCCATGTTCACATCGATGATCTGGGCTCCGTTCTCAACCTGTTGTTTGGCGATGGCCAGGGCTTCGTCGTAGGCACCTGCGAGAATGAGTTTCGCAAACTTGGGTGAGCCGGTGACGTTGGTGCGTTCACCGATGTTCACGAAGTTCGTTTGTGGACTCACCGTGAAGGCGCTCATGCCGGAGAGGCGCAGGTGGGGTTCCGGCCTGGCGACCTCACGGGGAGGAAAGTCCCTGACTGCCCGGGCGATCTCGCGGATGTGGTCGGGCGTGGTCCCGCAACATCCGCCGATGATATTCAGCCAGCCAGCCTCAGCCCAGGGTCGGATCTTGGGCGCAAGGGTTTCCGGGGTTTCCGGGAAGCCTGTGGGTGACAACGGATCAGGCAACCCTGCATTCGGATACGCACAGATGAACGACGGTGAGATCCGGGACGCTTCCTCCACATGCGCACGCATGTCTTCAGGGCCCAATGCACAATTGAATCCCACTGTGAGAGGGCGCACGTGCAGGATGGAGTTGATGAACGCCTCCGCGGTCTGCCCACTCAATGTCCTGCCAGCCTTGTCAGTGATCGTGCCCGAGACCATGACCGGAACACGTCCACCCAGTTCCGCGAAAACCTCCTCGATGGCTACCAGCGCCGCCTTCGCGTTCAGCGTGTCGAAAATCGTTTCAACCAGAAGAAGATCCGAGCCTCCCTCAAGCAGCGCCCGCGTCTGTTCACGGTACACCTGCCTCAGTTGCTCGAAGGTGGATGGACGGAATCCGGGGTCATTCACATCCACGACAACCGAGATGCTGACGGGCTGTGGTCCCAGGGCTCCGGCGACAAACCGGGGCCTGCCGGTGCGGGACTCAACCTCGTCAGCAGCCTGGCGGGCGAGCTTCGCCCCCTCCAGATTCATCTCCCAACAGATGTCGCGCAGGGTAGGATCCTCGATCACTCGTTGGAAATAGCTCGCATCCTTCCTCCCCTCACCGTGGCTCGGAAACAGAAAGTCCTGTTGCGCTACGGGCGTCGAACCAAACGTGTTCGTTTCGATGATGTCCGACCCCGCCTCCAAATAGGCCAGATGGATGCTCTTGATCACATCGGGGCGCGTCAGCTGGAGGAGCTCGTTGTTTCCTTTAAGCTCCTTGCCTTTCCAATCCCGGAAACGATCGCCCCGGAACTCCATCTCGCCCAGCTTGTATCGCTGGATCATGGTGCCCATGGCGCCGTCCAGAATGGCGATCCTGCTTCGAAGCAAACGCTCCAGCTCTAATCCGCGCTGACTTATTTTTCCCATGGTTCAGTTAAGGTCCTTAGAGTTCATCGACCAGACTCGCCGGCCATTGACCGGCCCATTCCAAACCCGCAGAACCGGCCCTAATTCACATCACGATCTCAAATATGTCAAATCATCAAATCAGGATGCGAAGATATATTGTCCCCTAAAGTTTCCGGCTTCGCGCTTCCAAGGTGGGGAGGGGTTCTGCTAAAGCCCTGCCCGGCGGCAGGGTTGAGTCGTGGGCTTGATCTCCGTGTTTCATATGGCTGAGGACATCAAAATTGGATTTTTAGGTGCGGGCAAGATGGCGAGCGCTTTGGCGAAAGGATTCCTCAAGGCGGGAATCGTGAAGCCGTCGGGGTTAGCGGCGAGCGACGTCTATGCGTCGGCCCGTGAGCTCTTTCACAAGGAGACCGGTGGGGCGGCGCTTGCCTCCAACCGTGAGGTCCTGAAGGCGAGCGACGTTCTTGTGCTGGCTGTGAAGCCTCAGCAAGTGGGTGAGGTTCTGGCCGAGATCAAGGCGGGTTTCAAACCCAGGCATCTTCTGATTTCGATCGCTGCCGGGATTTCGGTGAAGGCATTGGAGAAAGGCCTGCCCGCTCGTGCACGAGTCGTGCGGGTCATGCCGAATACTCCTGCGCTGGTGGGGGCTGGGGCGACGGGCTTCTCCCTGGGATCGCATGCCACGGCGGAAGACGGAAAACTGGCGACCCGCTTATTCCAGTCTGTGGGGGTTGCGTTCCAAGTAAAGGAACCGCTCTTAGATGCGGTGACGGGCTTGAGTGGGAGCGGACCCGCCTACGGCTTTCTGATGATCGAGGCTCTGAGTGATGGGGGAGTCGCGGCTGGTTTGCCCCGCGACATTGCGACCCGGCTTGCCGCTCAGACGCTGCTGGGGAGCGCGCGGATGGTGTTGGAGACGGGAATGCATCCGGGAGCCCTGAAGGACATGGTGACGAGTCCTGCGGGCACCACGATCGAAGCCCTGCACCATCTTGAGGAGGGTGGAGTCAGGGCGGCGTTGATATCCGCCGTTCGAGCCGCTGCTGAGCGGGCCAAGGAGCTGGGAGAATCCTAACCCTCGAACAGGATGCAACCCACCGGCCCTTCAGAACGTCAGGCGAAGATCCTCTGGTTCTCCGTCACCGCGCTGGCCGTCGGCGTGATGCTCACCTTGGTGGCCTTGCTTGCCTGGGGGCTGGGTTGGGTGGCGAACCGGCTTTCCAGCGTGCTGCTTCCGCTGGCGATAGCAGGCGTCCTGGCTTTCATCCTCGACCCTTTGGTGGATTTCTTCGAGCCCCGGCTTAAATCGCGATTGAAATCCATCTGGCTTGTTTTCGCGCTGGCAGTCCTTGTTGCAGGCGGGATGACCGCTGCGATCCTCCCCAGACTCATTTCTGAAGTGCAGTCCTTCACCGCTCAGGTGCCTTCGTACGTCACCAAGGTGCGGGAGCGAGTGGATGGGTTCCTGAAGGCGCCCCCTGCCTGGTTGCCTTCCGGCTGGGGGCTGAAGCCGCTCCCTCCGGCCACCGACTTGCCCAAAGCCGGGGCCGAACCGCAGGCCTCGCCCGCTGATTCCGCAACGCCCGCGCCTGTGCCGCAACCGGCTTCGGCGTCGTCAGAAACCGGCCTGTTCCAATTCGGCTCGGACATCAGTGGAAACGTTTTTAGTTGGACCGCAAGAGCTGTTCCCAAAGTGGGCTCATGGTTGATTGACCAGTTGTCCAAGGCGGTGTCGGTGGCCGGCTTTCTCGCCGGCCTCGCCCTGGTTCCGGTGTACCTTTTCTACTTCCTGCTCGAGAAGCGTGGGATCCAGCAAAGATGGCACCAGTTCCTGCCGGTTCGGGAATCGCAAACAAAGGACGAGATCGTTTTCGTCCTGAGTTCAATCAACGACTGCCTCGTGGTGTTCTTCCGCGGTCAGGTGTTGGTGGCGATGTGCGTGGGGGCGCTTCTCGCCACGGGCTTCAGCTTGATCGGCCTCAACTACGCTCTTCTCCTGGGTGTGATGGCGGGAGTTCTTGGGATCATCCCCTATCTCGGAGTCGCCCTCAGCCTCGTTCCCGCCCTTGCGATCGCCATCGCCCAGTTCGGGGATCCATGGCGTCCTGCCGCCGTTCTTGGCATCTTCGCCATCGTTCAAATGCTGGAGGGACTTGTGATCTCTCCGAAAATCATCGGCGACCGCGTCGGCTTGCACCCGCTGACTGTGATCATCGCGGTGATGATCGGAACAACCTTGCTGGGCGGCATCCTGGGTGGAGTTCTGGCCATCCCGCTGACCGCTGCCTTCCGAAGCATCATGTTTCGCTACGTCTGGCGTAAACAGCACGAGGCGGCCGCTCAAAACACTCCCATTCAAGCTTGAGGCACGTGTTCCGATCTTCCCGTCAGAATGCAGCATGAACGAGAGTCGTTTCCGAGGCGGCCGCGCACCGGTTCCCTGACTGGGCTGACCGGTGTCCAAGGTTGCGCCCTCACCTTCACTCGCTGGCTGTCCCTTTGGCTGCTTGCGGTGGTCGCTCCGGCTGCTCCACTCGACTGGCAGAGCGGTCCGGGGTTCCGTCGTGCCGCCGTGTCGCCCGGGCTGACGGATCGAACCGGCTTCCTCAGCCTGGATCCGGCAACGACCGGCGTGCTCTTCACAAATCATCTCTCGGAATTTAACGCGGCTCAGAACCGGGTGTTTGAGAGCGGTTCCGGCGTGGCTCTCGCCGACGTTGATGGGGATGGCTGGTGCGACATCTACTTCTGCCGGCTGGAAGGCCGCAACGCGCTCTATCGCAATCTTGGCAACTGGAAGTTTGAAGACATTACCGAGCGGGCTGGCGTGGGGTGTCCGGACCAGTACTCCACGGGCGCTGTGCTGGCTGATATTGAGGGCGACGGGGATTTTGATTTGTTGGTGAACTCGATTGGAGGCGGGACGCGATGTTTTCTGAATGACGGCAAGGCGCGTTTCAACGAGGTCCTCAACAGCCGCCTGGTGCGCCGGTTCGCGAGCATGTCGATGGCTCTCGCGGATGTCGATGGCGACACCGACCTGGACCTCTACGTCGTCAACTACTCAACGACCTCCTACCGCGATAACCCACCCGGTCTCAAGGTGGAGGCGCGCATGGAGAATGGAAAAGTAGTGGTCACTCCCCCCGACCGGTTCATTCCGATCGCTCCGCGGGGAGGTGCCGTGGAGGTCATAGAGATGGGCGAACGCGATTTCTTTTACATCAACGACGGCCGTGGCTCCTATCTGCCGGTGTCCTGGACCAACGGCACTTTCCTGAAAGCGGATGGTGCTCGCTACACGGCTCCACCCCGGGGATGGGGGCTGGCAGTCATCTTCCGGGATCTCAACCGTGATCGGCTTCCGGATCTGTATGTCTGCAATGACTTCTTTTATTTCGCCGATGACATCTGGTTCAACGTCAATGGCCACCAGTTCCGCGAGGTGCCCGCCTCCACAATCGCCCATGTGAGCCTGTCCTCCATGGCGATTGATGTCGCAGACATCAATCGCGATGGCTTCGACGACTTTTTTGTGGCCGACATGGTGAGTCGCAAACATGCCTGGCGCCATCGACAGCGGCCCGATCTGATGGGCGGACGTCTGAAGCTTCCCATCGCAGATCCAGCCTTCCGACAGGAAGCGCCCCATAACACGCTGTTCTTGAATCGGGGGGATGACACCTGGTCGGAGATCGCGCAGTTGAGCCGGGTGCATGCGACCGAATGGACGTGGAATGCTGCGTTTCTGGATGTGGATCTGGACGGCTGGGAGGATCTGCTGATCGCCAACGGGAACGATCACGATGTGCAGGATGCGGATATCCTCCACGCGTTATCGCTTGTGCGCGAGGAGATCACCCCTGAGAGCCGGTTGCGGAACCTCAGCAAGTTTCCAAAGCTGAAGACTCCCAACCTTGCCTTTCAGAACGATCGAGCTCTCGGATTCCCCGACAAGAGCAGGGAATGGGGCTTCGACCTCGACGGGATCACCCACGGCCTCGCCCTGGGTGACCTCGACAACGATGGAGACCTGGACGTGGTTCTCAACAATCTCCACTCGGCGGCTTCATTGTTGCGCAATGAGTCGTCGCAGCCGCGTGTGGCGGTTCGGCTCAAGGGCGCAGGCATGAACCGCCATGGAATCGGTGCGCGGATCACGCTTGAAGGAGGTCCGGTCACTCAGAGTCAGGAAGTAATGCTGGGCGGACGGTACTTATCCAGCGACGAGCCCCTGCGGGCCTTCGCTGCCGCTGCGACCGGGGGTTCCTCCACTTCTGCCATGACACTTCGGATCCAGTGGCGAAGCGGTAAGGACTCTGTGCTGTCGGATGTGAAACCAAACTTCATCTATGAGATCAGCGAGCCTGAAACGTCTGCTCCTCCCAGATCAGAACCTGCCGGTGCGGAGCCGTTGTTCCGGTTTGCAGATGTCAGCCGAAGCGTTGGATACCTGCATGTCGATCAGGAATACAACGACTTCACCCGTCAGCCGTTGCTGTCTCATTCGCTGAGCCAGCGTGGTCCTGGGTTGATGTGGAGCGATCTTGACGGGGATGGATGGGAGGACCTTTCGTTGGGTTCCGGGCGTGGCGGAGTGATGGGTGTCTTCAAGAACATGGCAGGGCGGGCCTTCACAAACATCACATCCGGAAAAGCGCCTTTCACTCTTTGGGATCAGATGAGCCTGGTTTCGGCGCCCGGAACGAATGAGCAGCCCGTGATCCTCGCCTCTGTCATGAGTTACGATGAGAACACTGCTGCCGCCCAGGTTGTGCAGATTCTTGATGCTACCGGACGGCCGGTTGGATCCGCCGGGCCTGCCTGGGACGCTGCTGCGGGTCCGTTGGCCCTGGCGGATGTCGATGCCGATGGAGATCTGGATCTGTTCGTGGGTGGACGTGTGATTCCTGGGCGCCATCCTGAGCCCGCATCCTCCCGACTATACCGTCGCACAGGATCCGAATGGCAGGAGGACGCTCAAGCAACGGAGCTTTTCAAGAAGGTTGGAATGGTCTCGGGAGCGGTGTTTACGGATCTGGACGGCGATGGATTCCCTGAGCTCGCTCTGGCATGCGAGTGGGGTCCGATTCGGGTGTTTGGCGGGTTTCATGCAACCCCTGCGGAGCGGACCGCTTCACTCGGGTTGGATCGCACCCACGGCTGGTGGAATGGGATTGAGACTGGAGACTTCGACAGCGACGGCAAAATGGACCTCGTCGCTTCAAATTGGGGCCGCAACCATCGCCTTGCTGTGCACGTGCCGCCGGGCATCGAGGCTCGCTATGGGGATTGGATGGGGGCGGGGACGGTGGGCGCTCTTGAAGCTTACGTCGGTGATGATCCGGAGGGATTGGTGCCGTGGCGTGACTGGCAGCTGGTCTCCCGGGAGATGCCATGGGTGCGCGAACGGTTTCCCAGTTACCGAGCCTTCGGGCTTGGGTTGCTCAAGGACATCCTCGGCGAGAGAGCCTCTCAAGCCGGACGTGTGGAAGCGCAGGTGTTGGACAGTTTGTTGTTTCTAAACCAAGGACAGTTACGCCCCGTACCCTTGCCGATCGAAGCCCAGTTTTCACCCGCTTTCGGAATATGTGCTGCTGATTTCGACGCCGATGGCTGGGTGGACTTGTTTTTCAGTCAGAACTTTTTTGGTGTGACGCTGGAAACCTCGCGCAGTGACGCCGGAAGAGGATTGTTCCTCCGGGGGGAGGGGGACGGACGTTTCAAGGGTGGGTTGAACCCAACACCCATTCTGGGAGAGCAACGTGGAGCTGCGGTCTGTGATTTCGACAAGGATGGGAGGATGGATATTGCAGTCGCCCAGAACAGCGGACCTGCTGTGCTGCTTCAGAATCGGAACCCGGGAAAAGCGCTTCGAGTAAAGCTGACGGGGCCTCGTGGAAATCCGACTGGCATCGGAGCCCGGGTGCGTGG
>VHDG01000061.1 GCA_016871475.1 Verrucomicrobiota bacterium | reverse complement strand
CAGCCTTCGTGATTCGCTCTCCGATGTATTCGATCACTCGCGTCGAGGCGGGGATTGCCCCCCGTGCGAAACCACCCCGTCCGTGGATGAGGGAGTCCCGAAAGAGCACCAGTGGGTGCTCGGACTGAATGGCGCCCGTGAGGTCTTCGGGGACGCAGGCAGTGGTCCGCTCGCTCCGGATAGCCCAACGCAGCTTCGCGCAGGCGGCTCTGGGATTGGCATGGCGCTCCTCAGGTGTTGGCCGGAGGACTTCCTCGGCGATGGACGAGTACCAGCCTTCCTTCCAGCCCTTTTCAAAAGCGTGTTTGATTCGTCGATCCTCCCCGGAGTGAAAGGAGAGGATGGCGACACGTCCCCTGGGCTCCAGGCAGGCAGGAAGCTGACGGAGCAGCATGTCGAGAGCCGCAAACTCATCATTCACCGCGATGCGCAAGGCTTGGAAGACTCTCTGCTGGCATGATCGCAACTCCTCCGGGGAGAGGCGGTACCCCGCCTCCCTGAGTGCGGTCTCGATGGCTGCCGCCAGCTTTCGGGTTGTTTGAAGCTCTCCTCTTCCTGCCTCGAAGATGAGTTTAGTCGCCAGCGCCTCGGCCTGAGGCTCATCCGCGTTGTCCCTGAGAAGCTTTGCCAGTTTCTCGGCGGTGAGTTTCGTCAGCAGAAAGGAAGCCGGCATCCCCTTGCGAGGGTTCATCCGCAGATCCAGCGGACCATCGTGCTTGAAGGAGAACCCCCGGGCGGGATCATCAATTTGCATCGATGAGACCCCAAGATCCGCCAGAATAAAATTCGCTTTCTCGATCTCCGTTGAAACCAGAGCCTTGGAAATGCCGGCAAAGTTTGTGTTTTTGAGCGTCAATCCGGGACTGGGACCGAACAGCTCCCGAAGCCGGTTCCCTGTTTTCTCGAGCTCAACGGGATCAGCATCGAGGGCAATCAATCTGCCTCCGGGTTGGATGCGACGCCAGAGTTCACCGGCATGGCCACCGTAACCCAGGGTGCAATCGACGCCTACCTCGCCCGGGGCGGGGCTCAAGACAGCCATCACCTCATCCATCATGACCGGCCGGTGCATTCCTGCCGGAGTTTTTCCTGACGCCATGACTCTCGTCACTGTTTCGGGATGCTGAGCGGGATCGTGCTCCTTGTATTTGTCCTCGAAACGCCGAGGGTGAGTTCCCGGGTAGCGGCGCCGTCTCTTGTGCGGTACCGGGTTTGAACCAGAAGGGTCCCTGGATGATTCAGAGCTTTGAGACATGAAAACCGTCAGATGGAGGGGAGCTGGGGTTACAACCTGGAGATCTTCGCCAGAGTGGCGGTGGTGGATTTTCCTGGCACGAAGGGAATGATCACGATCTGACCGCCTGCGGCCTCCACTGCCTTGCGTTCCTCCTGATTGAGCGTCTCCAGGGTGTAGTCGCCGCCCTTGACGTAGATGTCCGGCCGGGCCTGTTCCAGGAAGGCAGTGGCAGCGCGGTTTCGGAAGATATGAACGGCATCGACGCTCTGGAGGGCGGCCAGCACGCACGCCCGATCCATCTCCCCGTTGATCGGGCGCTCCGGCCCCTTGAGTTCCCGGACGGCGTCATCGCTGTTCACTCCGATCAGCAGGGCATCGCCGAGATTGCGAGCGGATTCGAGGTAAGTCACATGGCCGAGATGAAGGAGATCGAAGCAGCCATTGGTGACTACCAAGCGTCGGCCGCTTCGTCTGAAATCTTCCCGCCAGGCGGGCAGGTTCCCTTCGGCGATGCATTTGGAACGAAAGTTCATTGAGTGCCGAGCATGTCGGGTTCCCTGGCTGGGAGGCAAGAGAGTATCCCGCGAGTTTTCTTCCCCGGCTTCGTTCCGACTGTTGGATTCACCGGGCTCTGGAATCCCTAAAAATCCCTGTCCAGGTTGGAGCCTGCGGGCTAGAGTGCCGCCCATGAACAACGATGTGGTTCCGGTGGAAATCCGTGAACTGTTCCATACGCCGAACGGGTGCGCTATCTTCCTAGGCAACACAGATAAAGTGTTCGTGATTCAGGTGGAACAGATGATGGGTCAGGTCATC
Source organism: Verrucomicrobiota bacterium (assembly GCA_016871475.1). GTDB lineage: Bacteria > Verrucomicrobiota > Verrucomicrobiia > Limisphaerales > UBA11320 > UBA11320. The sequence continues at coordinate 8,673 of VHDG01000061.1, read as the reverse complement.
TCCATGTTTTTGAGCGGTGCTCCTAAAGATCGTCCCCTAACCCACGATCTAATGCTCAGCATGTTTCGAGGGTTCAACATCACGCTCGAGCGCGTTGTCATCAACGATCTGAAGAACTCCACCTACTTCGCCAGGCTCATCCTTCAGGAGCAAAACGAGTTGGGCCGAAAGATCATCGAAATCGATGCGCGCCCCAGCGATTGCCTCGCGCTTGCCGCTGCCCTGAAACGCCCGCTGTTTGTCTCTGCTCCCCTCTTTGCGCACCTGGAGGACATGACCGAGACCCTCCAGCGCATCAAGGAAAATGCGGAAGGACAGGAAGGGCCCGAGGGAGAAAGCTGAATCGTGCCTCCTGCTCCCGGAAATCCATTTCTCGCGTTCTGCCACGGCGAAGATGATCTGGCCGTCAAACAGCGTGCTCGCTCCCTGTTTGATCAGTGGTCCAAAGAACTCGGCGGAATGGATCATGAGATCATCGATGGACATGCCGGAACCGCCTCCGAAGCCTTCAAGTCGATCAACCGGCTCCGGGAAGCCCTGATGACCCTGCCGTTCTTCGGGGGAGGCAAGGCCATTTGGTGGCAGGGTTGCTCCTTTCTTGGCGATGACCGAACTGCATCGGCGGAGTCGGTGGTTCAAGCATGCGCCGAACTCGGTGGTGAACTGTCCAAGTTCCCTTGGGGCAACGTCCGGCTCGTCATCAGCGCGGGGAAGGCCGACAAGAGGCGAAGTTTCTTCAAGGCTCTTACCAAGGCCGGTGTGGTTGAAGAGTTCACCGCCTGGGCTGACGACCCGAGATGGGCCGATCGCGCAGGGCACGCCGCAGAAGTGGGTTTGAAGGCCCGAGGCAAGGAGATCGCGCACGATGCCCTCTCGGCTTTAACCGCCAGCATCGGTCCCAACCCCCGGCAGCTGGAATCCGAGGTCGAAAAGCTTTCCCTTTTCGTCGGGGATCGAACCCGGATTCAGATCGACGATGTTGAAGCCATCGTGACACGGAACAAGCAAGCGCGCGCGTTTGCGCTGGGCGAAGCTTTTGGGGAACGCAACCTCCCCAAACTCCTGAGACGCCTCGACGAGGAAATGTGGGAGATGCAGTTCGACAAAGCCAAGACCGAGTTTGGATTGCTCGCGCTGCTCATCATGAAGGTGCGCGGCATGCTCATCATCTCCGAGCTCCTGCGCCTCAAGTATCTGCGTCCCGATACCACCCCGCAGAACTGCTCAGCCCAGGTGCAGCGTATTCCTCCGGAGAAACTTCCAGAGGACAAACGGTATAACCCGATCGGATTCCATCCTTACGTTGTGGCTAAGACAGTGGAACATTGTCGGAACTATACTCAGCCTGAGTTGGTTAGAGCGATGGAGGTCCTGTTGAGGTGCAATCGCAAGCTCGTGGGAAGCCAGCTGGAGACGAAACTTGTCCTCCAACAAGCGCTGGTAGAAATTGCGGGCGGCGTTAAATTAAAGGGCAGCTCCCGGGCGTCATCCGCTCGTGGATGACCGAGCAAACCGCATGAGCGACACTGAGACGCATCTACACTACCGCCTGAGGGACGAGGTCGTATGGGTGAAAATCTCCGGCAGAGCGAACTGCATGGTGGGCACTGACTTCCTGGCTCTGGTCAATGGATTCCGCGAGCTTGGACGAAAGCAGTTTTCTCTGGATCTCCGCGATTGCGTGGTCATGGACAGCTCCTTCCTGGGAACCCTCGCCTGGCTGGAACAGGACCTCGGCACGGGTGCGCTCAAACATGGAACATACGCAATACTGCTTGCACATCCCAACGGGCGAGTCACAGACCTCATCCGTTCCCTGGGCTTGGATGAGTTCTTCAAGCTGACGTCGGGGCCTGTGGATTTTCCGGAGGATTGGATCCCCATCCCACCGACAGCTGCCCGGAGTTCAAGCGCGACCTGTTCCCAGATCAGCCTGGACGCCCACGAGGTGATCGTGAGGTTAAACCCTGCCAATGAACCGAAGTTCCGAGATGTGATGGATTTCCTGAGGGAAGAGGTTGAGCGGGAAAAACAGCCCAAGCCCGTGCCTCCTCCCAAGGACAAGGATGCAGGATCCAATCCGGGCTAGTTCCCGCCCATCGTCCCGCTCTTCATTCCTGTGACGTCAACATCGTCTTGGAATCAAGACTGCCATTCGCTAGAAGCCTCGCCATGCAACTGTGCTTCCCCTGCTTTCAGAGGGCAGGTTTGATCCTCCTCGGTTGGATCACATGCGGCGTTCCGACCTCGCAGCCCATGCTCCAAGGTGCCGAGCTCTCTCCCAAGGATCGTGCCATCGCACGGGCTATCGACTCTCATATCGCGTTTCTGGCCGATGACCTTCTGGAAGGACGTGGAACCGGAACTTCTGGATACGATGTTGCAGCCCGCTACGTCGCCTCGCATTTCGGGGCATTGGGGCTGATTCCAGCAGGCGACTCCAACACCTGGTACCAGTCTGTGCCCCTTCGGGAAGGAACATTGGAGAACGAGAGATCGGTGATCAGTCTGAAGGCCGGTGAGGGTTTTCAACCGCTGACGTCCGCGCTCGACTTCGTGTTGCTGCCCAACATGACGGAGGAAAAGGTTGAGGTGAGCGGTTCTTTGGTTTTTGTGGGCTACGGCGTGTACGCTCCTGAGCTTCAGCATGACGATTTCAGGGGTGTAGATCTGAAAGGCCGGATCGCAGTTGTTCTGGGAAGCGCGCCGCCGCGTTTTGCGCCCACAGCTCTGGCGCATCATTCCAGTCGGATGCAGAAGCAGGAGCAGCTGGCTGTCAGAGGTGCCGTCGGGATGATCTCGATCCCCACGCCGAAGGATCTGGAGGAATCCCCCTGGCCCAAGCGCGTCGCCCAGGCCCGGTTTCCATCCATGCGTTGGACCAGAGCTGACGGATCGCCCGCCCAGGTATTTCCAACGCTCAAGGCGGTCGCAAGCATCAGCCCTGCGGGTGCCGGCAAGGTCTTTGCGAAGGCTCCGATCAGTTTGCAGCAGGCGTTAACAGCCGCAGCCCGGGGAGAGATTCAAAACTTTCCACTCAATCAGGATGGCGTCTTGGCCGTTAAAACCCGGCATCGCCAGCTCACCAGTCCAAATGTCCTGGGGTTGTTGCGCGGGAGTGATCCGAAACTGCGAAATGAAACCCTCGTGTTGACCGCTCACTTGGATCATCTGGGGCGCGGCGCTGCGGTTAAGGGCGATCGCATCTACAACGGTGCCTACGACAACGCGATCGGTTGCGCGATGATCATGGAGTGTATGCGGCTTCTGGCGGGGGAGGGACGATCCCCCAGGCGCTCTGTGCTCGCAGCAGCCGTGACTGCCGAGGAGAAAGGGCTCGTCGGATCGGAATTCCTCGCGGGCCATCCACCCGCCATGGCCGGGAGGTTTGTGGGCAACGTGAACCTGGACATGGTTCTTGCGACACGTCCTTCGCGACATGTCACCATGCTCGGGATCGAGCATTCCTCCCTCCGCGATCCAGTCGAGACCGCTGCCTCAAGATTCGGTTTCGAGCTGCTGCCGGATCCCAGGCCGGATCGCGTGGCCTTTGTTCGAAGCGACCAGTACTCCTTTGTCCGAAATGGCATACCCGCGGTCAGCCCCAAGATCACTGATTTGCCTGGGACCCGCTCGGAGCCTGGGGTTTTCACGCCCGATGAATTCGTGAAAGTTCACTATCATCAACCGTCCGATGAATCGACGCTGCCCCGCGACGAAGCCACATCCGTTCGGTTTGTTCGATTCATGGCTGAGGTCATCCGACTCGCTGCAAATTCTGAGCGTCCGCCGCGCTGGAATCCGGGGGATTTTTTTGGCGAGACCTTTGGCAAGACGGGTGAGGTGCAGGAGTCGAGATAGTGGCTTGACTGAACTTCGGGGTTTTCCTGCTGTGCGACGGGTGTTTTCGCGAGCGAGCCTGGTCGTGTTATTGCCCCGGGTGGGGTCAGGCTTGGGCCATCTCTTTCAGCAAGGTTTCGAGCTCCTCTTTGGGCCCTTCATGGCTCTGAGCGATGGCCAGCCTCAATCCTTCCTGAAAACTCAAGCGGGCTTGATCCCGATCGCCCTGTGCAAGCTGGCACTTGCCCAGGAGGATCCTGGCCATCATCCAGTCCGGCCTCGCCTGCAGGGCTAATCCGAAGTGTTCCGCAGCCTGTGCAAAGCTGCCGGCGTCATACAGGTTCTTCGCGAGGCTGAATCGTGCCAGATGGTTCCTGGGATCCTTTTCCACGAGAGCCGCAAATCGTTCCACGCCTTCACTCATGTCTCATTCGTCTCCAGGTTCATTGGTTTTTCGCCGTTCCCAGCGCGGCGCCGCACGTTCGGGGAGTCGCATGTCCGCTCTGGGATGATAGCTGCTATCCCCCAGCAAGGCTTCCACTTCCTTCTGAAACTCCACCGAGGGCGTCACATTCCAGCGTTCATTCGCCTCGATGAAAACCCGTTCTCCCGCGTTTCTCAGGATGCAGATGAACAAGGGAACCTTGCCCTTATGACGCTCCACCAAAAACCGGGTCGCTTCGAGCTGTTCGACGCTCAGCTTCGACTCACTCATCCTCAAGTGGACCTGCATGGTGAATCGTCGGGGTGCATCAGTGAGGGCGAGGATCTCCTGAGGAAATATTTTCGCCTTGCCCTCGTCGTTGTTGACCTCGCCCACGACCATGATGGCCTGGTTCACTTCGAGAAAGCGCTTGAACCTGTCGTGGTTCTCATTGACGCAAAGCACGGAAACACTGCCACGGAGATCCTCCAGGGTCACCATGGCGTAGGGCTTCCCTGACTTCTTGCTCAGCCCGCTCTGAACCGCTGTGACCATGCCACCCATCCGTGTGATGGTCCGCGCGGCCGCCTCCTTCACCGTGACGGAATCATGAGTGCAGTAGCGTTCCAGGAGCATGCTGAACTGCGTCAGCGGATGCCCCGTGACGTAGAAGCCCAGGAGCTCCTTCTCTGCTGCCAGGAGCTCGTGATGAGGCCACTCAGACAGCTGTGCAGTCGCGGCCTCCGTGGGGGTGGGAGCCAGGTCGTCCATCATCCCGAACAAGGATGCCTGCCCTCGGGCCTTGTCAGCAGCAGCGGTCGAAGCCCGGGCAAGGGTGCGTTCCACGTTGGCAAACATGACTGCGCGCTTCTCCTTGAGACTATCGCACGCCCCTGAACGGATGAGGGTTTCCAACACACGCTTGTTCACCGTCCGTGTATCCACGCGTTCACAGAGGTCAGTCAGATTCTTGAACGGACCTCCCTCAGACCGAGCCTTGAGCAGGTTCTCCACCGCAACCTCACCCACCCCCTTGATGGCGGCCAGCCCGAAGCGAATCGCCTTTTTCTCGGGCGTGTCGCCTGCCGTGGGTGAACGCGCCGGACCAAAGAGCGCGGCGCCTTCATTGACATCCGGCGACAGGACTTCCACGCCCATGGCCTTCGCTTCATCGAGAACCACTTGGAGTTTCTCCAGGGATCCCATTTCGTTGGTCATCATCGCGGAAAGAAACTCCACGGGATGATTGGCCTTCAGGTAGGCCGTCTGATAGGCCACGACGGCATAGGCCGCCGCGTGTGACTTGTTGAATCCGTATCCCGCGAACTTTTCAAGCAGATCGAAGACCTGGTTGGCCTTTGACTCCGGGATGTCATTGTGGAGGTCCGCCCCTGACACAAAAATGGCCCGTTGCTTGGCCATTTCCTCCGGCTTCTTTTTGCCCATCGCCCGGCGCAGGAGATCGGCGCCTCCGAGGGTGTAGCCCGCCAGAAGCTGAGCGGCCTGCATGACCTGCTCCTGATAGATGAGCACCCCGTAGGTTTCCTGGCTGATCGATTCCAGCAGCGGGTGCTCGTAGCGGATCTCGACTTCTCCATGACGTCTCTTGATGAAGTCAGGGATGAGATCCATGGGGCCGGGACGATACAACGCCACCAAGGCAGTGATATGTTCCACCGAGCTGATCTGGAACTTTCGGCAAAGGTCCCGCATTCCACCTGATTCCAATTGAAACACCCCCACCGTGTTGCCTTCGTTCAGCAGGTCGTAGGTTCTCTGGTCGTCCAGAGGAAGGCGATCGATCGGAATCTCAATGCCCCGGCCTTCTTTCACCATCTCACACACGTTGCGAATGACGGTCAGGGTCTTCAACCCGAGAAAGTCCATCTTCAACAACCCGAGATCACCCACGGGCCCCATGGGGTATTGCGTCACGATTCCACCGTCCTCGTCCTGTTTGAGGGGCAGAAGATTCGCAAGGGGTTCGGGACCGATCACGACACCGGCCGCATGGACCGAGCAGTTGCGGACGATATCCTCCAGCACGAACCCGGTGTCCACCAATTCGCGGGTCATCTCCTCGGAGTCGTAGGCCTGCTTGAAGTCGGGAGAACTCTCCAACGCCTTCTCGAGATCCATCTTCAAGTCGTTGGGAACCATCTTTGCCAGACGGTCGCCATCGGAAGGAGGCAGCCCGTTGACGCGTGCCAGGTCGCGGAGCACTGACTTTGCACCCATGGTTCCAAACGTGATGATCTGCGCCACGCAGTCCTTCCCGTATTTCCGCCGCACGTAGTCAATCACATCGGCACGGCGATCATCCGCGAAGTCGATGTCGATGTCGGGTGGATTGACGCGTTCCGGGTTCAGGAAGCGTTCGAACAAGAGGCCGTAACGAATGGGGTCGACGTTGGAAATATCAAGCAGGTAGGTGACGAGTGAGCCAGCAGCGGAGCCACGAGCCACGCATGATATTCCCTTCTCGCGTCCGTATTGGACGAAATCGCCCACGATGAGGAAGTAGGACACAAAGCCCGTTTTCTCGATGACCTCGAGTTCCAGTTTGAGCCGATCAATGACCCTCTTCACAGCTTCAGCTGTGGCAGGATGGTTGAGGTCCTGAGCCCAGCTGTTCAACTGGGATGCTGATCCCTCCTCTGCAGGATAGCCGGGAAGCTGCCGTGCGTCCTCGACGGACTCCACAACAAATTCCTCCCCCCGAGCCGTCACGCACATTCCATATCGACGTCCCAACCCCTCAGCCAGGAGCTTGCGAAGGTAGCCTTCGCGCGTGAAGTGCTCAGGAGGCGTGAAAACTGGATAATGCAGTTTGCCAAAGGTCAGCTGCACATCGCATTTCTCCGCCACCTCCATGGTATTGCTGATGGCCTCTGGAATCTCAGCGAAGAGAGCTTTCATCTCCTCGGCCGAGCGGAGGTAGAACTGATTCTCCACGTAGCGCATGCGCTTCGTGTCCTGAAGCGTCCTCTGGGTGCCCAGACAGATCAGGCAATCATGCGCATGGGAGTGCTCACGGTTGATGTAGTGTACATCGTTGGTGGCAACCACCTTCAGACCGAACTCCTTCGCCCATGGGATCAACTGGCGGTTTACCTTGGCCTGCTCCGGAATGCCATGGTTCTGAAGCTCCAGGTAGTAGTTGTCCGCTCCGAAAACCTGCTTGTACCAGTCGAGCGCTTCCCGGGCTTTGGCCCCTTGATCGGTGTGAATCAGCTCTGGGACTTCGCTGGCGAGACATCCTGAGAGCGCAATCAATCCTTCATGACGCTGAGCGAGCAGTTCCTTGTCGATACGGGGCTTGTAGTAGTAGCCCTCCAGGTGGCCGGCAGTGACGAGTTGGATGAGATTCTTGTAGCCAGCCTCGTTCTTCGCCAGGAGAAGAAGATGATTGTAAACGTTGCGCCCGTTGCCGGAGCTTTTCTTTTCAAAACGGCTGCCTGGAGCGACATACACTTCGCATCCGATGATGGGCTTGATGCCTTTCGAACGGGCAGCCTGGTAGAAGTCGATGGCTCCGTAGAGAACGCCGTGATCGGTGATGGGAAGTGCTGAGAACCTCAACTCCCGGGCGCGGTCGATGAGCTTGTCCAGACGGCAGGCGCCGTCCAGCAACGAGTACTCTGTATGAAGGTGTAGGTGGACAAAGTCCGCGTGCGACATCAGGGAGGAATCTTGGAGTCCGGGGGATTGTTGTCGATCCTTTAGCCCGGGTTTTTATCCGATCCTTGGCGGAATTGACATCATCGAGGCTGTGCGCCCAAAAGGGTGAGAGCGCCCCGCACCAGGGCATCCACTCTCGTCGAAAGAGGGAAATCGGAAGGAGCTTCCAGAGTGTAATTGTGGCGGGTGCGGTTATGGATGAGCCAGATGGCCTCCGGCCATTCGTCACGTTCCGGGACGTGGCCTACGAAACGGATCATGCCGCCTGAGGCCTCCCGACCGTCCACCTGTTCGGCGGTCTCGATCGGGCAGACGCTGGACACCGCCCGGATCACCTGGGAGGCCATCGATGTCTTCGTGTCGGGGTTCAATTCATAGAGGTAGAACCCGTTCGCCTCCCAATCCTCATGGAGCATCAAGCCCAAATCGAACCTCGGCTGTTCCTCAAGCCAGCGAATGTGCGCGCGCGTTCGAGGAGCTCGCAGGGCCTTGTAATCGCGGTTCAAGTCGATGTTGTTCTCGTTCTGGCGCGTGTTGTTTTCAAAGCCATCAGGGTTCAGGCAGGGCACAATCCAGTAGCTGAAGCACCGGGGCAGCAGGTCTTCCGTGATCAGCCTTCGTATGGCCAGCGGCCCTGCGGGCTCATCCCCGTGGATTCCGGCGGATAGATAGATGTTCGCTTCGCTGTCGGCCGGCACCCGGCAATAAGCGGGCAGCCAGGCATCCGG
>VHDG01000060.1 GCA_016871475.1 Verrucomicrobiota bacterium | reverse complement strand
TGGCACGTGACCTGGACTGGTTACCGTGCCATCGGCAAAAACCGAACAGAGGCGGTCCAGCTGTATCGTCAGCTGAAAACGTTGGAGAGCGCCGGGGCATACGCTGCGGAGCTGGAGTGCGTGCCGCACAATCTTGCCAGGGTCCTTAGTTCACGCACGGCCATGATTCTGATGTCGCTCGGGTCGGGTTCAGGGTGTGACACACAGTTCCTTTTCTCCGACGACATCCTTGGGGATTACGACGAACGTCTGCCGCGTCATGCCAAGGCATACAGGAACTTTCTGGAGGAGAACCGCCGCTTGCAGCGGGAGAGGATAGCGGCTTTCAGCGAGTATGTGGCTGATGTCCGGGAGGGCCGCTTTCCTGAGCGGCAGCACCTGGTGGAGATGGAGGCGAATTTGTTGAGCGAGGTGATCAGCGAGATCGATTCGAGCTGCCCGGCTTGAAGTGCGGAGCGAGCTAACGTCTCGGCTGCTGGCTTTGAAGGAAGATGGCTGCCCATTGGCTGAGGAATGATCCCAGAAGGAATAATCCCAGGAGGCCCATCCCAAGATCTTCGCGTTCGCTGCCCTTGGCTGGGGCAAGGCCGATGATGATCACAAGGCTCCCGATGCCGAGCGCGCCAAGAATCAGTGCGATCGAGCGCATGGCGCTTCGGGGCCATCCTTCCGAGCAGGTGTGAATCGCGGAGCAGGGGAGGGCGAGCAGACCAAATACCAGCGCACTGCCGAGGAATGGCCCCTCCCTGGATTGGGCCAGCCATAGGCCCAGGGATACCAGGGCCAGGCCGATGCAGCTGCCCACAAGCCGCGCCTGGCTTTTCTGGTCCTGATCAAGCGCATGCTTACCCAGGGGATGCAGGAACAACATCAGGTTGAAGAGCGGGGCAGCCAGCCACGTGAGCAGTGCGAACGTGATGTAAAGAATCCTGACCGGAAGGATCCAGGGTGCCCATTCGGGCTGAGACCTGGCGACTCCAGCCAGGAGCCTGTTGCCAAAATAGCCTCCGATGAGGATGCCCCATCGCGCTCCGTCGGAAAGCTTCGCCATCCAGAGAAAGTAACGAAGCATGACAGCGTAAACCGGATTGCCCGCTTTCAAGGCTTCCACCAACCCGGCTCGAGCCCAGTCATTGGTGGGGTCTAATCGCAGGCTTTCCTTGAAGTGCATCATCGCCTCCTGACGACGGCCGCCTTCAAGCAAGGTCCAGCCCTGGTTGGCGTGGGAGAAGGAGTCCTCCGGAGATCGTGCCAGGGTGGAGTCGATCGTTTGTCCCGCCTCACTCTTGCGCCCAAGTTTGACGAGGGCCATTGCACGATAGTTGTTGCACTCGACGTGCTCCGGGGAGAACTGGAGTCCTGCCTCAGCCGCATCCAGTGCCGACTGCCACTGGCGTTGGTTGAGAAGGATGACTGACTTCATGGCATGGTAGTCAGCATCCGTAGGTTCCAGCTGGAGGGCTTGCTCGATCGCCGAATGCGCTTCCGCGTACCGGTGCCGATCTGCCAGAACGCGTGACATCGCGTAGTGAGTGAAGGCCGCATCCGGCGCGTTTCCGATCGCCTCTTTCGCCGCCGCCTCCGCCTCATCCCGCCGCTCCTGGCTCAGCAGGGTGATCCCCAGCAGGGCATGTGCAATTCCATCCTGTGGAGAAGAAGCCAGGTGCTGGCGAAGCTCCTTCTCCGCAAGCTCGCTTCGGCCCTGTTCATGCAGCAACAGCGCGCGTTCAAAGTGTGGGGAACGTTCCATGGGTGGCGGTTGCTATTTCAGCTTCAGGTATTTCAGAATGTCGTCGTAGACGCCTCCCTGGTTTGAATACAGGGCGTAATTCTTGGCCGTGGCGAACCACTCGCGAGTCGTCGCCTTTTGCTGCGACACGGCCTGCAGCAGGTCCTTCGAACGGATGGGTGAAGGAACACCCGTCTTCATCGCTTCACGGAGCTTCGACTCGATGGCGAGGTCCACCACCGCTTTTAAGTCTGCTCCGGAAAAGCCATCACACTTCCTGGCTACAGCCGCGAGATCAGGGTCCTCCTGGGGTTTGCCCTGGAGTTGAAGTCGCAGAACGGACTCTCGTGCGGCCTCGTCAGGGGGGGGAACAAACAGGATCCGATCGAAGCGTCCGGGACGTCGAAATGCGGAATCCAGGTGCCAGGGTGCATTCGTGGCACCGAGGATCAAAACCCCCTCGTTCGAGGCTTTGACCCCGTCCAGCTCAGACAGGAACTGATTGATGAGGTGCCTTCCGGCACTGGTTTTCATGTCTGTGCGGCTGGCACCGAGTGCGTCCACTTCGTCGAAGAAAAGCACACAAGGGGCGTTTTGACGCGCCTGCTGGAACAGTTGATGCAGGTTGCGCTCGCTGTTCCCGATCCACATCTCCAGCACATCATGGATGCCGACCGCGATGAACCCCGCCTTGACCTCGCCGGCGGTGGCTCGTGCCAGGTGGGTTTTGCCGCAGCCCGGAGGGCCGTACATCAGGATCCCGCCTCCGATGGCTTTTCCGTAAGCCGTGTACATGTCGGCGTGGGATAGCGGATGAATGATTTTAAGGCGGATCTCCTCCTTCAAGCTCTCCATCCCGCCCACGTCGGCAAAGGTGATCTTGGGACGTTCGATCTCGGCTTCGGCAGTCTGATCGCCTTCGTCCCAGCTCTGGCGGAGCTTGCCTTCCACAACCTCGACCGTGTCGTCGTCATCGAAGTCCGCCATCTCGTCAGATCTCTCTGAAGCAGGCCTTGGGTCGATGCGGATCCCCAGTCGACCAGCGAATTCCGTGTCGGCGGCGGCGGGATCTTTTTCGACCCCTCGACGGTATTGTTGGACGGCCTGTTCCACCTCTCCTGCACCGGCGAGGAGGCGGGCGTAGAGGACCAGGGCGCGTGCGGGGGCCGCGGAGGACTGGGCCAGGTCTTCGAGGATGACCAGGGCCTCGCTGCGTTTGCCGTCGGAATTGAACGCCCGTGCGAGGCCGAACTTCAGGGACTGATTCTGCGGCGCCAGGTTGAGTGCGGCGCGGTACTCCGTCACCGCAGCGCTGCACAACCCACAAGCCAGGAGCGCATCCGCAAGGGCTTGCCGCAACGGGGCATTCTCCGGGGAGAGACGCACAGCCTCACGCAATGCTGCGATGTGATCGGGCTCGGGGGTCTTACTCATGGGGATTCACTTTGAATCTGCGCTTCAGAAGTCGGTGTCGGGCTTGTCCAGGTTCAGCTCCTTGATCCAGGTGTTTCGATATCTCACATCGTGACCTTCGCATTGAAGCTTGAGACCGCCTGGCGTATCCGTGATGCCTTTGCCTCCGTCGTTGCCACCATCGATTCCGGAGTTCGGGCCTCCCCAGACCTGATTGATGGGCACGTTGCGATGCACCTTCTTGCCATTGAAGTAAACGGTCACCATGGCCTTTTCCACGCGTTTGCCATCTTTGAAACGGGCGGCTCGAAACAGGATGTCGTAGGAATTCCACTTTCCGGCTCCGTTATAGGCGGAATATGGCGATTCGGTTTCGTTGATCACCGCGCCCATTCCGTGGGTGGTTTTGTCTCCGTCGAGCACTTGTATTTCGTAGCGGTTCTGCAAGTAAACGCCGCTGTTGCCTCCGGGCTTGGCGACCAGGAATTCGATATGCAGCCGGAAGTCGCGATAAGCCTTTTTCGTTACGATGTCGGCTGTTCCATACTTGCCGCCTGCGGCAACGGGATCATCGGTCATGAGGCAGGAGCCTTTGTCGACCGGATCCTCAACGATTTTCCACTTGATGGGCATGGAGGAAGCGAAGCGAGGTCCGCGCCAGTATTCCCATTTGCGATCCAGGGTGCGGCGTGAGCCATCGATCAACACCTCTGCACCCCGTGCTTTTCGGGCACCAACTCCGATCGAGTTGTCGGCGGCCGCCATGAGTGAGGTGTCAGTCGCTGAATGGAGCAAAGCGCAAAGCAGGAGCCAGCGAACCAGGGGGGATGGGTTGCGAGTCATAGGTCTATATGGAGGTTGGATCGCAATTCGTTCATGAGGAGCGCATTCAGCCAAAGTCAGGGAGCAACGGCAAGCGAAGTTCTGCCAGCAAGGTTATCCGCAGATTGAGCAGATGAGGCAGATTGGGACGAAGACGAGGACCCAGGCAGGCACAGATCAGAAGTTCTCAAGAACCAGGACAACTCACTGGCAACGTGGGATGGCGACAGTGGTTGGCGGAGACCCGGGAGCGATGGCGTACCGCCGGCAAGGTGAATAAGAACGAGCGATACAAACGGAGCATTAAGATGCCGGCAGGATGCGATCGCTCCCAGTCACTCGCCACCCGTGACGTGTCACTCATCACTTCCGAGCTTGCCTGCCTCGACATTGACTCCCCGCTTCTTATCGATAGATTCGCGGCAGCTTCCTCCATCATGAATCGCTTCGTTCTAGCTTTGTGGTGTTTCTTGACGGCCTGCCGAGTATGCGCGGATAGCGTGGTTGTGTTTAACGAGATCCACTACCAGCCATCGACCGAAGGTACAAGGCGTGAGTGGATCGAGCTGGAGAATCAGCTCTCTGTGGATGTCGATATATCGGGATGGTCCATTCAGGAGGATGCGCGGTTCCGATTTCCAGAGGGTAGCGTCATCTTCGCACGTGCTCAGCTGGTCATCGCCAGGGACCCGGACTGGTTGAGGTCCACCAGCGGAGGCACCAACGTCATGGGCCCTCTTGAAGGCTCGCTTCCAGACACACAGGGCAGGCTTGTGCTCCGAAACAATCACGGCCGGTTGATGGATGAGATCAGGTACTCTGCGTCAACTCCCTGGCCTGCATCTGCGGCAGGGCAGGGCGCGTCGCTCTCCCGCCGACGTGGGCACCCCGTGCCGGGCGAGCCAGCAGGCTGGGCGGCCAGCCTCCAGCCTGGAGGCAATCCAGGGCTTCAGAATTTTCCCACCGTGGCACCGGCTTTCCGAACGAATGTCTGGATGTCGATCGGACAGGTCTGGCGATGGCAGGAAGCGGGTGCGGCGCAGGCGCTGGGTTGGTTTGAAGCGGCCTATGATGACAGCGAGTGGAACTCCGGTGCTGCACCGTTTCAGTCCGGTCCATCCGCGCTTCCCATTCCCGTTGCCACCACGCTTCCTGCGGGAGCGTTGACGCATCGTTTCCGGACGGAGTTCACGCTTCCAGGATCTCCCTCAGCAGGCCGGTTCTTCCTTCGAGGTCATCTTCACGATGGAGCTGTGGGTTACCTCAACGGTGTGGAGGCGTTTCGTTACAACATGCCCGCGGGGCCTCTGAATCCTTCCACTCCTGCTCCGAGCAATGCCGATCCAGGGGACCCTTCAGGACCCATCGCCATTCCATCTCATCTGCTCCGGCCTGGGCGCAACCTTCTGGCTGTCCAGTTGCATCCAGGACTGCGCGCGGCCGGATATGCAGCCGCAGTGATGGCCTCGAGGCCTGTCGCCTACTGGCGTTTCGAGACCACGAACGGCCATGCTGCGGACGAATCGCACTCAGAGGGTTTGCAGGACGGTGTGTTCACGGGATTGGCGCCGACGAATCGAATGGCTTTTGGACCTCGGCCGGGCGAGAGCGTGAACGGCCGATTCTTCGCAGGGTTCGATGCAGGGAACATGGCGACACGGTTTGCGGGAAACCTCGATGGAGGGAACGATGTGATGACCGCGTCTGACTCCACGGCTTTCGACTTTTCTTCCGGCGCAGGGTTCACGCTCGAGGCCTGGGTCAACGGCCCTGCCACCCAGGAATCGGGTGCTGCGATTATTGCGCGAGGCACAGGGGGCGGGGGTGAACAGTATGCGTTGGATGTGCACGGGGGACGTTACCGGCTGTTCGTGCGAGCGGCTGACACTGCGGATGTATCGGCTGTGACGGCGGCCGAGGGGCCGAACGGAACCTGGCAACATGTCGCGGGTGTCGCCGACAAGGCTGGGGGTGTGCTGCGAATTTTCATCAACGGGGTCGAACGCGGAAGCGCACCCATGACGGCCACCCGTCTGTTGGTTACGAACCACGAACTGAGCGTGGGATCAAGAAAGTTGACCTCCGAGCTCTACAATCTGAATTTCGCAGGTCGATTGGATGATCCTGCGGTTTACGCACGTCCCCTTTCAGCCGAGGAGATCCTGGCTCACTTCGACGCGGCTTTTGTCTCGTTTGTGCCGCCGGTCGTTGATGATGGGGAGATGGCCATGGCCTTGGAAATGGTTTCGTACGAGAGGGTGGAGCAACCTGATCCGGCGGGGCCCGGACCCGTGATGCCGGTGCTCAGTCCTCAGCAGGACGTGGTGCTCAACGAGATTCACTATCATCCCAAGGGTCGGATGCCATCGGCTGCCGTGGTGAGCAACGCGGTGCTGGTGAGCTTCGGCAATGTCTGGGAGCGTCATACGCAGGGGGTGGATCTGGGTTCCGCCTGGAGGCTCTCGGAAGCCAACGACGGTGGCTGGCGCACTTCCCCGGCCCCTTTCCATGGCCCGTCTGGGTTGCTGATCCCTTTGCCCAAACAGACAGAGCTTCCACTCACCAACACCCTGAACCAGCGGATCACCACCTTTTATTTCCGCACTCAGTTTAGGTTCGATGCGCCGACGGAAGGAGCGAGGCTGACGTTCAGAACCCTCATTGATGACGGAGCCGTGTTCTATCTGAACGGAGTGGAAGTGCTGCGCCAGAACATGCGCGATGGAGAGGTGACTTACACCAACCTTTCGGCGACGGCCGTGAGCGCCATCGCGATCGTGGATCGCCCGGCCGTGACTGTCACCAACCTGGTGGCAGGATGGAACACCTTGGCAGTGGAGGTGCACCAGGCAGCGGGCGCGAGTGCTGACATCGCATTTGCCATGGAGCTTGGCGCGATCCAGGTCATCAGCCCGGAGATGGCCTACGAAGAGCGGCCGGGCTCCTGGATCGAACTGCACAACCGGGGCGCTGCGCCTGCTGACTTGAGCGGCTGCCGTCTGACTGGAGGCGTCGAGTTCAGATTTCCCCCCGGTCAGATCCTAGCACCCGGCGGCTACCTGGTTGTCGCAAAGGATCGAGCTTACATGGCGCAAGTGCATCCAGGTCTCTCGGTCTTGGGGCCTTTCCAAGGCCGTCTCTCGCGCCGAGGGGAAGCGCTGGAATTGCTGGATCCCCACGGCCGCTTGATGGACCAAGTGAGGTATCGCGATGATGGCCGATGGCCGGAGCAAGCTGACGGGGGTGGATCGAGCCTGGAACTCAAAAACCCTTTTGCTGACAACGCCAGTGCTGAAAGTTGGGCGGCGAGCTCGGAGTCGCATCGAGCAGGATGGCAGACGTTCCGTTGGCGAGGCATCGCTCGTCCCGGACAGGCTGAAGAGCCCAACCTCTGGCGTGAGCTTGCGTTGTGTTTGCTCGATGGGGCGGGGGAGGTGTTGCTCGACGATTTCAGCGTTGTGGAGAATCCCGCCACTGCGCCACGTCAGCTGATGTGGAACGGGACCTTTGACGGCGGCAATGCCCGGTACTGGCGGTTCATGGGGAATCACCGACATTCGGCGGTCACCTTGGACCCTGATGATTCCTCGAATCCAGTGCTTCGTTTGGTGAGCACCGGTCCGGGTGAATACCAGGGGAATCAGATCGAAACGACGCTGACCAATAACCAGGCGGTGGTGGACGGTCGCGAGTATGAGATTTCATTCCGTGCCCGGTGGGTATCAGGAGCCTCGTTGCTGAACGCTCGTCTATATTTCAACCGTCTTGCCCGGACGTTCCCACTATCTGTTCGCGAAGGAGGCGGAACCCCTGGAGTTCGAAACTCGCGTTGGGTGTCCACCGTCGGTCCAACTTTTGAAGGACTGTCACACTTCCCGGTCGTTCCCCAACCGGGTGAACCTGTAAAGGTGCGTGTCCGTGTGCTGGATGATGAAGGTGTCGCCGGTTGTGTTTTGCATTTTCGTGCTGGGACCGATGCCTGGCAGGAGGTCCCGATGTTTGCATCTGGAAGTGAGATCTACGAGGGAGTCGTGCCGGGTTATCCTGCGGCCACAGTGGTTCAGTTCTTTGTGGAAGCCACGGACGACATCGGCGCGGTCGCACATGCTCCTGCCCGTGGCAGGGAATCTCGCGCTCTCTACATCGTTCAGGACGGCCGAGGCCTGCCTCCACCGGTGCATACGCTCCGCCTGCTCATGACTTCCGCCGATTCCACCTTCCTTCACGGCGAGACCAACACGCTGAGCAACGAGATGTTGGGTGGCACCGTGATTGAGGATGATGAGGATGTTTATTACGACGTGGGTGTTCGGCTGAAGGGCAGCTTTGTCGGCCGCAACGTTGCGCGCGTGGGGTTCAATCTCGAGTTCGGTTCAGAGCATCCCTTCCGCGGAGTGCACCCAGGCCTTGCCATCGATCGAGCCTTCCACACCGCCATAGGGAACGTCAGCGAGATGGTGGTGAAACACATTGCCTGTCATGCCGGAGGGATCCCCGCGATGAACGATGACATCGCATGGTTCCTGGCCCCGATATCCTCCTACAACTCCATGTGCACCCTGCGGATGTCCGGTTTCGATTCCGACTGGCTGGACGCGCAGTTCTCGAACGGATCGGAGGGATCGATGTTCGAGGTGGAGGTTCTCCGCTGGAATGTGGCAACCATCAACGGTCGTCCCGAGGGACTCAAGCAGGTGGGCAATGAGAGCGGCGGAACCGGTTATGCCAATCTGGAGGTGCGTGATTATGGTGATGATCGGGAAAGCTACCGATGGTTCACGCTGGCCTCGAACAACCGGGAGAGGGACGATTTTTCGAAAGTCATGGCCTGGTGCAAGACCTTGAGCCTCACGTCCTCAAACTTGAACACGCGTTCCCGTGTCACGATGGATGTCGATCAATGGCTCCGGACCCTGGCATTTCAAACACTGGTCGGTCCTGGAGACGCCTACTTCACCGGCGGCAACATCCACAACTTCAGAGTATATGCCCGACCTGATGACGGTCGGGTGATGTACTTTCCCTGGGACTGGGATTCGTCCTTTCAGATAGACCCGGGCGCACCCCTTGTGGGGAACGGGAACATCGCCAATCTGGTATCGCTCCCGCACAACCGGAGGATGTTTCTTCACCATGTCCACGACATCATCCGCACGACGTTCAATCGAACCTATATTTCGCGGTGGACGAGGCACTACGGCGCTGTGGGCCGGGAGAGCCTCGGGACTGTGGAGTCGTATATCGCGTCGAGGGCTGCCTCGGCTCTCTCCCAGGTGCCGACCAACACGGTCTTTGCCATCACCAACAACGGTGGGCTGAACTTCGTTTCGCTCACGAACCAGATCGCCTTGATGGGAACCGCGCCGATCATGGTGCGTGAGATTGAGGTGAACGGCATCGCCTATCCGGTCACATGGGTGGCGAACACTTCCTGGCGTGTGGAGCTTCCGCTTTCAGCAGGAGCCAACCACCTTGCTGTCCAGGGAATCTGGCACTCCGGACTCAGGCCAGCCTCCGCCCTCGACACCATCATCGTCACCAACGCGGGCCCCTCAGCTCTGAATCCGGTCGTGATCAACGAATGGATGGCTGACAATGCGGGCCCAGGCGGTTTCGCGGACCCAGCAGATGGGCTGTTCCAGGATTGGTTCGAGCTGTATAACCCCAACTCCATGTCGGTGGATCTTGGCGGGTTCACGCTGACAGACGATCTGGCGAGGCCGGACAAGTGGAGGATTCCTGAGGGGCGCCGGATTGCAGGTCGCGGTCATTTGCTGGTCTGGGCGGACAACCAGCCGCAACAAATCGGAACGGCTGCTGATTCATCGCTCCATGCGGCATTTCAATTGTCTGCCGGAGGTGAATCGATTGGATTATTCGATCCATCGGGGAGGCTCCAGCATGCGGTGCGGTTTGGGCCTCAGCGTGTGAATATCAGCCAGGGTTTGATGCCGGATGGCAACACGAACTCAGTGCTGTGGATGGCTGATCCAACCCCTGGGACGGCGAATGGGATGGGGGCGGGGTCCACACCGTTGATCCGCAGCCTCCGTCCAGCTCCCGGTGGAGGACTGGAGCTTATCTTCACCTCTGTTCCAGGTTTGACCTGTTGGGTGGAGCACGCGAGCACCTTGAACGGAGCGACCTGGCGTCGGGTAGGTTCGACCATCGTCGGGGCAGGAGGTCTGGTGTCGTTGGTCCTGGGTTTGGACCGTGAGCTGGCTGGGTTTTACCGGGTGCAGCTTGATGTTTCGGTGCCTGCCACTCCTTGAACCTGATGTTGAAAAGCCCCGTTGTCTCTCAGCCACTCCAACGGGGTTGCTTCCGGCTCCTTATCGCGAGAGCCAGGTGCAAAACACGGTCAGGTCTTCGATCAGGGTAGCGCCGATCTGATTGATCAAGGTCGCATGGGCTCCGGCCGCCCGCCCTCCGATAACGAGCGCGCATTCTGGCGGAAGGGCGTTCTTCAGCTGCGTGAGCTCACCTGTGAGGGATGCGTCGGTTATCGGGTAAACAAGGCTTAGGGCGACGGCCCTCGCACCGCATTGCCGTGCTGCAATGGCTATCTCCGCCGCTGGAAGATCGGGTCCAAGAAAAGTAACTCTCCATCCACAGTTCGCCGCCGCCGTGTTTGCCAGGTAGGCGCCCATCTCGTGATGTTGGGCGCGTGGGGTGGCTATGACGATATGTGGAGCACCCGGGTGGGTGATGTTGGTTCGGGCGAGGTTTGCGAGAAATGTTTTGAGGAGCGAGAAGGCGAAGTGCTCGTGGCTGGCTGTCATCTCGCCTGTGTGCCATGCGTCTCCAACCCGCTGAACAAG
>VHDG01000059.1 GCA_016871475.1 Verrucomicrobiota bacterium | reverse complement strand
CTCGAACGGCTCTTCAATCTTCATGAGATTCTCGTACTCGACCGTACCCGTCCAATTCATGATCCCGTTTCGGACATAATCCCCCACGGCGGGTGCCCAAAACCCATAGGCCTCCCAGTGATGCTTGAAGCTGGGAACAATGTTCAGCAGATCAATGACAATCGGAACAACCGCGATAACACGTCTATCGACCGCAGCCGTGGTCCACGAGGTCCATCCGCGCTTCGATCCACCGGAAACTACATACTTCTCCACAGGAATGGCCCCGCCCTCGGCCGTCCGCGTGAAAGCCGTCACGGCATCCATTGCTCGTACGGCCGCCTTGGTCATCGGAAGGCGCGCGGGCCATTTTTCGTCGCCGGTGCGCAGATACTTGTCCCAGGTGTAAGCGATGAGTGAATCCTCGCTCCTCCCCTTGGTTTCGCCGGCAAAAACGATCGGTTGGTTGGGAACATCCTTAAGCTCGCTGACCACAGATCCGGTTTGAAGAGCCGTGCGAATCAGGTTGTCGTCAGGCTTGCTCGGTGGATTGGGTCGGCGACCTCCACCGGTGATGAAGAGAAACCCAACGGATGTCTCAACCTTGTCGGGACGAATCACCGTCAGCCAGTGCTCCCAGACCGGCCTGTCCACCTCTGCCGTGGTCAACCACGCCTGCGAAGCCATTCGCAGCACAGTGGTCGTGTAGTTGCTGCCCCGGGTCGAGGACACAACCCGCCAGGCGAAATTGGTGTCAGGTGCCGCCACGTACCGGTCCAGCGCCGTCGGAGGCTTTCCCAGGGACCGGCGCGCTGTGGAAGGCGCCTCGGTGGACCCCATGGATGCGCATCCAACGACCGTAAGAGCGGCGGCAGCGACGGAGGTGAAAGCGATTAGAGCACGAAGGAGGACCGCCGGATCTGGACGTGAGATAAGCGTTGGAGAAATCACCCGCTATGGCTAAACGAACGGCATGCCGTGCCTCAAGAAGAAAACTCGTCGGGGTGACGGTTGACCGGACCCCAGGAACTCAGTTGAGCTCGGTTTCGGTCTTCGACTGGGACCGGAATCTTTCCAGCCGTTCCTGGGTCATTCTGATTTTGGCCCTGATCAGGGCTTCATTCTCCTGATCCTTCTTCAGAAGCTGGGCTTGCAGCTCCGCAATCTGCCGTTCGTAGGCCTGCAACCGCGCCTGCAACGGCGCTTGCGCGGCTTCAAGCCTTCGTTCCAACTCGGCGATCTCCTGGGCCGCTCGCTCCTGGATCAGCAAAAGCTCCTTCCGTTCCGCAGCCATCCGAGGCAGAGCGCTATCCACCATCGATGCCGCCAGCTGCCGGATCACCCCCTCGCGAATGGCCTCCTGATCGTCCGGCGCCACGGCGGCTTGACGTCGCGCCACCGCAAGCAGCTGCTGATGGTTTCGCCGGCTCCACCAAACGGCCACCAGGACCGCCAAAACAAAGAGCACGCCCACCGCCATCAGCGATTGGTTGATCTGTCGGCTGATCTTTGCCTCCACCTGCGCCAACCGTCCGCTGACCTGCGCTTGCACCGCTGGGGCAGGGACGCTTGAGACGGGCAAGAGGGCTTCCTTGAGACCGGGCAGCGCCTTGTTGGATTTTCTATCCCAATAGGGATAGGCGTCGTCTTTCCACCCCCTGAATGCCCATCCCAATCCGCGCGCTTCCGCTGCAATGCGAAAAGCCTCCGCATACTTCACACGAGAGACAGGATCGATGCCTGCCGAGCATCCCAGCTGGCCGAGATAGACGGGCCTGCCATGGAATTCAGACCACCGGGCGACGAAGCTTAACAGGTCTTCAATCGCCCGTGGATGGCTGGGATTCAGGTCCCCTGACTTGGTGTTGTAACGGCCCAGCCATCGTTGCTCCTCCGAGCTTAACTTCACTCCTTCAGGAGCCGTCAGCGGAGTTTTGGGCGGTCCGGGAAACACGATGTTTCTAAGCGACGACCCATTGGAGCCTTGCAGCGCGAACATCGCCGGCTCGGAACAGTCGAGGGATACGATCAAATTGTCATCCTCATCGGGCAATCGCAGCCGCCCAAGATGTGTGTAGGTCCCGGATCCGCTGGGTGGCACGAACAGAGTGCGGTCAGGCGAAATTCGGCGGATGGCTGGAATCACCTCCGAGTAAACGGTCATCAGCGTCTTGGTAGGGATGTTCCCCACAGGTTCGTCCAGAAGTTCAAATGCCAGGAAGCTTCCGCGTCCTGCGTAATGCCGGGCAACCTGGTCCCACAGGGCAAAGAAGCGAGCACTGCCCGCAATGGGGTTGGTTGCTAGTTCGCCAAAACCGTGCAGCGCCAGGATGATCCCCATGCCCTGCCGCTCAGCAGCGGCAACCAGAGCGTCCACCTCGGCGTACGCATCCGGCGAAAGTGCATTCCCCCTTTGCAGATG
This sequence comes from Verrucomicrobiota bacterium, assembly GCA_016871475.1. Classification (GTDB taxonomy): domain Bacteria; phylum Verrucomicrobiota; class Verrucomicrobiia; order Limisphaerales; family UBA11320; genus UBA11320. The sequence goes on along the minus strand of VHDG01000059.1, from coordinate 8,385 downwards.
CTGGTGCCAGGCCACAGGCACACGCACATGATCGAAGCCCTCGCCCTTGACGTTGACCAGATCCGCTTCGGAGTAGGTGAGTCGACCGGAATTCCTGGGTTCCAACTCCAACCACTGCCTGAAAACCACGCCTTGTGAAAAACGCTTGCGAGCTTTGTGAGCAGGAGAGCTGCCCCCACGAATGGGTTTCATCTCCTCCATGTCAGCGGTCCGGACCGCCTGGGCGTTCAGGACGAGATGAACTTTCTTGTTCTCCGTCACCGCGATCGTCAAATCCACGGGCCCACCATGCCAGCTCGTAACAGGTGTGGCCGATATCGCCGTCGATTCGCCGCTCCATGTCGCTCCGCGAAGTTCGATGCCAGACCAGCTCACCTCCTGCTTGAAGAAGACGTCCTTGCTGAAGGCCTCGCGGACGCCGCCCAGTCGAAGCCTCACTGGGCCTGTGCCCGTGGGCACGAACTGAAACACAATCCGGCCGGGGCTGAAGTGAAATACAGGGAACTCGACATGATACTGCCTCATCGACTCCGTCGGGGCCTGGCCCCCCAGACGTGTGAGTGTTGCATGCCCTTGGGTGATGTCCCCTTCCACGAGATGCAGCGAAGGCTCCATCGCCAGCAGTTCAAAGCGGGCGGAAGGGGCGAGTTTGATTGGCGGCTCCGCCCCGCGGCAAACCAGTGCTGCAAGGAGTCCGATAAAAGTGGCTAGCCTTTTCAGGTGAGGCATGCGACGGCATTAGCAGAAAGATGCGTCGGATGTCAAATGACCGACGCGAGTTCGATGCGAATGCCAACACCCATCTCCATCATCACCGATGCCCGGTGCACTCAATATCACCGGGAAGGACATCCCGAGCGACCGGCCCGTATTCAAGAGACCACCGCCCTTCTCAAACAACAAAAGGGCCTTGAGCTCTCGTGGATCCAACCCGAGCCGGCACCGAGGGAGGCAGTCCAGCGCGCTCATTCCGCCGACTTGATCCGTAACGTTATGGAATCGCGTGAGGACTTTGATGGTGACACCCCCTGGCATCCGGGAATCCATGAACACACACTCCGCGCCGCTGGCGGAGCACTCCGGGCGCTCCGGGAAGCCGGACAGGGACGTCGCGCCTTCAGCCTGTTGCGTCCCCCGGGGCATCATGCGACCCGATCCCAGGCGATGGGCTTCTGCTACTTCAACTCCATCGCTATCGCGGCGCTCGCAGCCCGCCATGAGGGGTTCAAGCGGGTCGCAGTTTTCGACTTTGATGTGCACCACGGCAACGGCACCGAGGATATTCTGCTGAATCAGGAAGGGATGATGTTCATCTCTGTGCATCAGTCTCCCTGCTATCCCGGCACGGGCTTGACGCATCGGGGACCCCAGAGCCGAAACTTTACGGTCCGGCCGTCCACCCCTCGGCTCGATTACCGGAAGATCCTGGAGGGAGCGATCGCTGAACTTCAGCAGTGGAAGCCTGACATCGTGGGGGTCTCAGCCGGGTTCGACGCCTATGCGCGGGACCCGCTGGCTCAAGGAACGTTGGAGCGGGAGGACTTTCATTGGCTGGGCGAAAGGATGACGGGGTTGGGCGTTCCCGTGTTCAGCGTGTTGGAAGGGGGATACAGCAGCGATCTGCCTGAGCTGATCCTGCAATACCTTCGCGGGATTGCCGGGGCGTGATTCCGATCGGCAGGGGTTTCATACCCGGGCTTGCGGCGGACGGGAAATCCAGTTAGGGATGCAGGCCGCCAGTGCACGAAACAAACTCATTCTACGGATGGTGGACACCCCGGCGGGTGTCATTTGCGTTCATGACAACGCTGATTGTATCAGCGCCCTTCGTGCACTTGGCCACGGTGTTGCTCACCATTCTGTTCTCGTGCTTTCTCCTGCAGATGCTCGACTTCGGAAGGGGAAAGTGGCTGAGCGTGCTTCTCTTTTGCGGAGTGGTGGCCTTGATCTCCTACGGCTTCGTGGCGTTTTTCCGAAACGCGGCCTCCAGTCTTCCCCCGGTGTTCCAGGAGTTTATGCCTAAACTCCAAACCCTTGCCGCCAGCAAGGGCGTGGACCTCCCGTTTGAGGATATTGCCGGACTCAAAGCGCTCATCACGAAGGAGGTTCAGGAACGCTTCGCCGAAGTCACCAACATCGCCAAGCTCGCGACACGCGAAGCTGTCCTGTTCATCATCGGTCTCGTGGTCGCTGTCAGCATCTTCCTCAAGCCCGCTTTGGATCTCGCTCCGTCCATGCATCGCGTCCCCAACAACCTCTACAGCGCTTTCTGCGCGGAGTTGATGAAGCGATTCGAATCGTTCTTTGAGAGCTTTAGAACGGTCCTGGGCGCCCAGATTATCATCTCTTCCGTGAACACGGCCCTGACGGCGGTTTTCATCCTGAGCGCATCGATGAAACATTCGATCATGCTGATCGGGGTCACCTTCCTTTGTGGCCTGCTGCCCATCATCGGGAACCTCATCAGCAACTGCGTGATCTTTGCCGTGGGCCTCACGATGTCGCCGACCATGGCCATCGCCGCGCTTGCCTACCTGATCATCATCCACAAGTTCGAATATTTCCTGAACAGCAAGATCATCGGTGATCGAATCCGAAACCCGGTGTGGCTGACCATGCTCGGCCTGATCGTGGGCGAGAAGTTCATGGGCATCCCCGGCATGATTCTCGCCCCGGTTGTCCTCTACTATATCAAGCTCGAGATGGGTGCCATCGCCTTCCAAGCACCCCCGGCCACGTCAGATTCCCCGGACGCGCCACCCGCGCCCTCAGGAGAATAGCCCGCACATCTCCTCCCAGGTCAGCGTCGAAGCAAAGCCCTCCTCGCTGAGCGCGCCCGCCGTCAGCTCGCGCTTCCGTTGCTGCAACAACAGGATCTTCTCCTCCACAGTGTCCCGGGCAATAAGCTTGTAGCTGGTGACCACTCGGGACTGCCCGATTCGATGAGCCCGGCTTGATGCCTGATCTTCCACGGCCGGGTTCCACCAGGGATCGAAGTGAATCACAGTGTCAGCCGCAGTAAGGTTCAATCCCACACCCCCAGCCTTCAGACTGATGAGAAACACCGGCGCGCTCCCGCTCTGAAACCGCTGCACCACTTCACCTCGGTTCGCTGTGGAACCATCCAGATAACAGTAATCCATCTCGCGCTCCTCCAGCGCCTGCTTGAGAAGCGCCAGCATCGACGTGAACTGACTGAACACCAGGACGCGGTGCCCTCCATCCAACGCCTCCTCCAGCAGCTCCATGAACAACTCCGTCTTCCCGGAGCCCAGGGCAGCCGTCCGGCCCTCGGCATCCACAAGCCGCGGATCGCAACAAACCTGTCGCAATCGCAGGAGCGTTGTCAGCATCGCCATTCGAGCCCGCCCGCCTGATTCACCTTCAGCCGTCTCCAACATCTCACGCCGACCCGCCTCCAAGAGTTGCTGGTAAAGAACCCTCTGCCCATCGACCAGTTCGCAATAGGCCACATGCTCAAGTTTGGGAGGTAGCTCGGTCGCTACTTCCTTCTTCAGTCTTCGCAGAATGAATGGACGGAGCCGACGACTCAAACGCGACAACGCACCGGCATCGCTATCCCGGGCGATGGGAAGCTCATATCGCTCACGAAAATCTTGAGCCGCCCCCAGATATCCAGGCATCAGAAAATCGAAGATCGACCACAAATCGAGCAATGAATTCTCAAGGGGAGTGCCCGTCAGCACAAGGCGTCGCCGGGATGAAATCGCTTTGACGGCTTGCGCGTTCTGGGTTTGTCGATTCTTGATGTGCTGGGCTTCATCCAGAACGACGGTGTCGAACTCCAACGAAGCGTATTGCTCCGCATCCCGCCGAGCCAGTCCGTAGCTCGTGATCAGGAGATCTGCAGACCGCGCCTGGCTCCAAAGCTCATGCCGATCGGCTCCATGGAGCGCGATGGTTTTGAGTGAAGGGGTGAACTTCTCAGCCTCTTTGACCCAGTTGAAGATCAGGCTCGAAGGACAGATGACGAGGTTGGGAAGGCGATCCTGCTCCTGGCTGCGAGTCCAACGAAGGAACGCAAGCGTCTGGAGCGTTTTACCCAACCCCATCTCATCGGCCAGCACCCCTCCGAATTGGTTGTCGCGAAGGAATGAAAACCAGGCCACTCCCTGCTTCTGGTAGGGCCTCAGCACGGAATCCAGGTCACCCAATGAAGGACACTCTCCAATGACCTGGCCCGACTGCGCGCGGAATCGTTCCTGGATATTCGTGGGAGCCGAAACAGTCCAGCCGTGCTGGCGAGCCGTTGACTCCAGGTAACCCGCCTGCCTGGCTTCGATCCGCATTCTTCCTCCCGGTTGCTGGGTTGGATTGCAGTCTCGCAGAGCCTCCTCGAAATCTTCGAGCAGCTCCTGGTCAAAGACCGCGATCTTGCCATTGCGCAACCGTCCATGCCCCTGGCCGGATAGAATGAGCCGCTGAATCTCAGCCGGTGACAACACCTCACCGCCCGCCAGACGATAGTTCACCGAAAAATCCATCCACTGCACCCCTGAGGATGTGAAAGCAAACTGTGGTTCGATTCGTTCCAGCTTCGTCGCGCAACTTTGCTCAAGACGCTCCTCCAAGGTGACATCCCACTCGCACTTCAGCCGGGGAAACTCCCGTGCGAGGAAGCTCAACACCGCGTTCTCGCCTCGAAGATTCCAAAGCCCCTTGGAATCCGGCCCGGCAAACCCGTATCGCACCAGTCTCGCGATGGCCTGCTGCTCTGCTTGCGGATTGCGCGTCCAGTATCGGTGAATGTCCGAAGGGTCGGGCATCCATGGATCCGAGCCTGGGGACGAAGAGCCCAGAGGGATGATCCTTGCTCCGTAAGTGGCATGTAACTGCAAGGCCATCTGCGCAAGCCCGCCCAGGAGGTGAAGGCTGAAGCGGGGCGACATCGCTTCCACCGAAAAATCCTCGAGCTGAAAGTTGGTCGCACGCATTCCATTCGCGACCAGAACAGGCCAGTCGGAACTCAGAAACAAAGGAACCTGTATACGGGACACTCTCACAGGTCCCTGCAAAACGCTTCGCCACTGTGTCGGAACAGCGACGGGTTTGAATGTCGCCTGCGCATATCCCCAGCAGGCCGTGGCATTCAGGCCGACGAGACCGACGACCGGGGTTGGAATCTCTCTTTGCAAACAAAGCTGCCCGTCCGGTTCGAGTTTCGCAGTGATCGAAAGCGGCCACGGATTCGAATCCACCTGAAGAGTCTGATTGCGCCCAAGGGTCACCTCGGGATGGTTCGCCAGGAAGGGAAGCAAGCTCGCCAGTTGATCTGCATCGAGCTGGAGCATCGCCGGAAGCTGTCCGTCCGCCAGATCCACGACCTTCTGGAATAGTGCACGATCCTGGCTGGAGGGCGCATAGGTCGTCGTCGTGGACAGATTCGCAAGCGGATGCCTTCCCCGAGATGTCCTCGCTTCAAAACAAACCATCACTCGACCGCGTTGAAGTGCCTGTTCCAGGTTCGGAGGAAAGATGATTGCAAGCTCCAGCTTTTCCCCAGTCTGCCCCTCCGCAGCAAATTGCACGGAAGTCATAGACTTGGCGACCGCGGCGGGAGACTGGGTTTTCGAAAGCGGTTTCGGGGAAGCAGGTTCGGGCTCGGAGGCTTCTGTGGACTTGGCGATCACCCGCAAGCCGACGGCGATGGAATGGGCGCAGATGGTGCCCCAGTCCCGTGACTGACGACAGCTGCAGAGGTTCTCGATATTGATGGAATCCTTGATCACCAGACCAGCACGCAGGGAGTTGGAGCCTTCCTGCACAACGCCCTTTAGAACGGGTGGCGTCCAGTTTGAGCTCAATACGCGACCCGCATTGAGTAACGCCCGAGCCTGCTTGATAGCCTCCCAACCGCCGATTTTGGCGAGGAACGACTCTGTCAACTCGACGGCAGCCATTGGCTCAGCGATGGGGTTCTCAAGGCTTGAGATGGACCAGTTGGATATTCCTGACTGCTCCACGTGTGGCCCATGTCGCCAGGCCCAGCGGCTTCGATGATTCCATCTCGATGCGAATTGAGATCAGTCGATCCGTCCGATCGAGTTTCACGACCTGTTCGTCATCAATCCAGGCTTCGATGATGGGGTTGGCCACACGCAGTCGAACGCGGTACCAACGCCCGGCATCGAACTTCATATAGCGAGTCGTCTCGTTGTGGGCTGCATCCTCGCCATCCACGCTGGAAAGTCCTACAACCCCGCCTCCCCATCCACCCACGATCAGGCTGCAGGGGTCCTCTCCGACGGGAAAGGTAAGCCCACAGAAGAAATCCCCTCCCTGCACGCGCATCGCCTCAAGCGAGAGTTCGTAACGATCCTTGGGAAAAGAATTCGTGAAAGTGATCCCGGTCATCACGCCTTCACCCAAAACCAGTGCAGGTCCCTGCCCGTTCAGGTCCTTCTCGACCACAATCTCGCCTTCGCCAGCGTAGCCGCTCGACTTCCAGTTCTTAAGACTGGTGCCATCGAACAGAGAAATGCGGGGCCCCGAGGGCTTCACGGTTGGAGGAGTGCCCTGTTTGGAAGGTGGTGGAGCGGGTGAAGCTGGAGTAGCGACGGTTGGAGTCGTAGGCGCGGAAGCGGGTTTCTGGACATCCTGCTGGCTGTGCGTGCGGGATGTGGAACACCCTGTGAGCCCCAACAACATGGCTAGAGCGAGCGAGCCGGGAGACGTCACGAATCGGATGGCGTTCAGAATCATTCACAGTTTCTGACATGACCACGAGTCCGGGGCAAGCGGTCCGTTCCGATCAAGAAGTGAAATCACGGCGATCGGTAGGTGCGGCTGTTTGTCCGTCTTTCGGGCGACCCAGCCAAATGGAGTCAGCCTTGCGACAGGATAAATTCGGCCAGACACCGGAACTCTGCTTGCTGAACTCGCATCAGACACCCGTAGAGGGGATGCGAGGATGGAAGGGTAATTGCCGACTCACAGGACTCAATCATGCCAACTGGAGACCAGTCATCGCCAGGCAGCAGCCTGGTCTTCAGTTCCTGCGCAGCTGTCCAATCGAATTCAGAAGCCCTCAGAACCGTGCTCAGTCTCCTGTAGCAAGGATGCTTCCCCACTCGTCGCATCCAATACTCCGCGTTGCCATAATCGGGCTCGCGACGATGCAGGATTCCATGGATCAAACTTCCCGTCGGGTCTGAACAGTCCTGCACTATCGCATGCGCCTCATCATGGTGATCGTTCCATTCCAGCAAGAGGGCTCGAAGTTGGCTGGCCTCAAGGGCATCAGCCAGCCGGGTATCCACCACATCCGAGATCTCCTGCGGTGTTCGTACATTCGACCTCGGCCCAGGGCCCAAGGCCGCAATACCCGGATCAAGAATGAAACGCCTTATAAGCTCTTCATCCACTCTGCAATCGCTCATGGCTCGCAGGATGCCTGGAACAGTGTGTGCAGAACAATCGCCATCACATCTCTATTGGACCAGGATCTCGATCTCGTCAGTCTCTGAAGCAACCACACCATTGGAGGTATTGTGGCGGACGATCACCTGGTATCTACCGCTGCTCGCTGTGGTGGCTGAAGGCAACACCAACTCAGGCCCTTCCGCATCAGGCACGCGCTGTCCGTTGAACAGCCAGATGTATCGCAAAGGATTGTTCCCCTGAGCCTGAACCGTGAGACGAATGTGGGAACCGGCCGCGAGCAAACCTCCCTGGGGTCCGGCCAGAATCACCGGTGGATCGAGAACCACCAACGAGGCGGGGGCCGTTTCAACCACCCCGAATTGATCAGACACCCTCACGGCATACTGCCCCTGATCGGCAACCGCCAACGATGGGAAGACCAGGGTGGAAGATGTCGCCCCAACAATGACTTGCCCCCCTTTCAGCCACTGGTAGCGAAGTGTCCCCTCTCCAGAAGCCTCCACCCAAAGAGAAACCGGTGTCGCCTTGCGTCCTTGCGACGCGGCGGGTGATTGGAGAATGACAGGAGTCGCGGGCGGACGGCCGAAGAGCGCCGGCGAGACAAGCCGATAGAGCCGGCTGCGGGAAGCCGGATAGGGGTCCACGATCGTCTCAACCCGTGTCTGGGTTTGCACCATCACGTTGGTCAAGGTCTGCCAGTTCCCAGCTCCAACCGATTCACGGAACTCCACGGTGTATGTCCGGTTCGAACCCGCCAAGAACTCGATCTGCGTTGACGTCAATCCGGGATCAAGCCGGGTAATCTTAAGGTAGCTGGTGGGATCGTTGGGATTTGTCCCGCCCCGATACTCGTCCAGGTTGCTCACGCCATCACCGTCGGAATCCAGAGCCGCATCCTCTGCATTCGCTCCCGAGAGCCCATAGGCAAGCTCCCACGAATCAGCGATACGATCTCCATCGGCATCCTGCAGCACGGACAAC
>VHDG01000058.1 GCA_016871475.1 Verrucomicrobiota bacterium | reverse complement strand
TCGGGGGGGGGGGGAGGGGGGTGGGGGGGGGGCTGCCGATTACGATGGAGATGGGCGCCTGGACATCGCTGTCGGGCAGAACGGCGCTGAGATGAAGTTGTTTCGCAATCGCGAAGCTCGCCCTGGCATTCGAGTGAGGCTGAAGGGGCGGGCTGGGAACCCGGAGGGAATCGGCGCGATCGTGCGTGCCCGGTCTGCTGAAGGGTTGGGGCCTGCGCAGGAGGTTCGGTCAGGTGGCGGTTACTGGTCCAGGAACAGTCCTGTGTCGATCATCAGTGGCCGGACTCGAATCACCGGAGTTCAGGTGACGTGGCCTGGAGGTCGTGCCGTCGAGCAGGGGATCGACGAAGGGGTGGGTTCCGTCGAGATCAAGGAGCCTTAGCCGGAGCGATTCAGTAGAACAGTGGACAGTTGCTTGATCCTCTTGCGAAGTGCTTCGTTATTCGTCGCGCATCTGGAAATTGTTGGTGGGGACCCCGAGGTTACACCGCAGTGACGGGAAGGGCGCAGGCGCGCGAGGGCGGTTCTTGGTTCTTGGTTCTTGGTTCGTGCGCCTTCGATTGCGAATACGAGGGGAGCTGAGTGATGAGTGATGAGTGATGAGGACCGGAAGGGCGCAGAGAGGAATTAAAATTTCGCTCCAAAAATTCCTTTACACCTGTCTGGCCTCTGTGCCCAAGCAAAAAGTGCGATTCGGCCGGGATGTTCAGGCTCGAGAGTTTGGCTTGGACGACTCCGACCCCAGCGGATAGGAGTATCGGAGGTCAGCAGATTCTGGGGCTGGCTGAATCAGGTCTCAATGGACATAGACATATCGAATGCAGGGACGCATGAGCGTTCAGAGTATACTCATCGAACGGGCGGCGCCCATGGGGGAGCTTTTGGACCGGTTTCAATCGGTCAGCTCAACTGCGGGTTCCTTGGCGGATGAATCCTTGTGGCAGTCAGAGGAGCTTCACCTTCCTCTCTGGGATAGCCTGCTTGGTTCCGTACCCCTGGGACAATTCCAACAGTCGAGCTCGTGGGCTTTCGCCAAATCGGCCGACGGATGGCAGGTCTCACGCTTCGTGGTGCAACGAAGTGGAGTTGTTACCGACGGTTTTCAGGTCCTCTGGAAATCCACACGATTCGGTCGGGTCGGTTATGTGAGCAAAGGGCCGGTAATCTTTCGCCCGGAACTGACCTCGTGGGATCGAGCCGTCCGAGCGATGATCGAAGCTGCCGGAGCGATGGGATTTCGAGCGCTTTTGGTTCAACCCCCTGACCGTGGCATCGATGCTGAGCCAGTTCTTCAGGCTTCAGGCTTCGTGCGGGAACATCTGCAGCAGGTCATTGATGCGACCCTCTGGTTTGATCTGTCAGGGTCCGAAGCGGATATCCTTCAACACATGCCGGGGTACAACCGGACCCTCATCCGGCAGGCCGAACGTCGTGGGATCGAGGTCTATGAAGGGAAGGAATCAGACCTGGAACTTTTCTATGATCTCATGCTGGACACCTGTCGGCGTCAGTCCACGAAACCGAACCCTTCAAGTCTGGAAGGTGTTCGTACGGTGTGGAGAGCGTTTGCGCCCTCCAACGCGTTTCGCATGACTTTTGCCAGAGTGGGTGAGAGGCCGCTGGCCGCGCTGAGTTCCATACGCTTTGGAGATCGTGTCACGCTGTGGAAGAAAGGTGCTCGCGACGAAGCATCCAAACAGCGGGCGAATCATCTGCTGTATTTTGAAGCTTTGGTTCGGGCACAGCGGATTGGGGCTGCCTTTTGTGACTTTTACAGTCTCAGGCGTGACATTGCTCAACGGATGCAGGCTGGTGAGAAGCTCTCGGAAGAGCAGTCCAGCAGTCGCGATCGATTCCACATCGGTTTTGGCGGGACAGCCCGGCTCCTGCCCCGTTCCTGGATCTACATTCCCAACCGCATCCTGCGGTGGGGATACACGATGAGCGCAAGCTTGGGCGAATGGCGGAAGAGGCCATCCCGGGTTGCGACGGCGATTGGTTCAAAGCTTGGGCGCGGCAGCGGCTGCCTTGCGAGCTTCCTGGGCTAGCGGCTCCTTGAGGCCCGCTGAGATGGCTTTCTCGAGGGTTTGTCGCCCTCGGGCCGCATCCCGGCCCTGAAGCATGCTCATTCCAAGATAGTAAAGGATATCAGGATCGTTCGGTCGCTTGGCAACGGCTTCCTGCAAGTAGCCCTGTGCGCCCGTAAAGTCCTTCTTGCGATAGGTGAGTTTGCCCAACGCGAAGGCGAGATCAGGATCTCCCGGTATTGCCTCTCTCGCTTTCACCGCCAGAGCCGTTGCCTTCGCCTCCTGGCCCGGCACATCAGCATAGATGATGGCGAGCAGCCGCTTGGCCGGACTGAACTCTGGATAGACCGAGAGAATCTTCTCATAGATGGATGCCGCCTTGGTGGTATCGGACTTCTGCAGCAGGAGCCCAGCCTGCGCCATCAGTCCTGCCACGTGATTAGGCTCGCTTCTGAGCAGGGTGCTTAGCTGGGGTTCAAGCTTCGCAAGTGCTGCGGGATCTCGAAGGGCAGGGGTGATGGCGATGACCCACTTGGCTGAGTTGGCCAGCGCCAGGTTGGCGTCCAGATTCAGAGCTTTCTGCATCTGGGCAATGCCCTCCGCTTCACGTCCCAGGCTGTAGGCCGCCCACCCGAGGTCCATGGCAACCGATGCCGAGTTGGTGAGCGTCAGGGAAGCTTCGCGAAGCGCGTTATAGGCTTCCTGGTGGCTCCCGGTATCGAAGGCCACACGACCTGCCAAGGCGGAAACACCCGGGTCGCCGGGAGAAAGCTTGCGGGCTTGTTCCATCAGCTCTGCGGCCTTGGCTTTGTTCTGGAGCGGACCCGCGTTCAGCCGGGCGAGGTTGGCCATGGCGGAGAAAGCCTTGGGGCTGGCGTCGAGAATGCGTTGGTAGGACTTGGCCGCCCCGGTGAAGTCCCTCTGGTCCTCCAGCAGGCCCCCCTGACGCGCAAGCGCCACAGGATCATCGGGGGATTGCTTGAGCAGTGCCGCCAGCTCAGCTGCCGTGACGGCCGAGGCAGGCTTGCTCAAGAGATCGAAACGCCGTTGCGCATCCTCTCTCTCGGGAAATGGAGATTTCGATGCGAGTGCCAACTGGAACGCAGCACGGGCGTCGGCTTCCTGCGCGAGCATGTAACAGGTCATGCCGAGGTGATACTGGATCTCCGGGTAGCTCCTGAGTCGCGCAACACTCTGACGAAGCAGGGGCAGGGCCTCCGCGTATTGTTTCTGCTGGAACATGATCCAGGCCATGGTATCGGCCACGTGGGGATCATCAGGAGCCTGGGTTCGTGCTCTCTGGGCGTAGCCCATTGCCTTCCCAAGCTCACCGGGTGAGATGGAATGGATGAACGCCAGATTGTTGAGAGCCGGCACGTGTGTTCGGTCCTGCTCAAGGATCTTCTCGTAGGCATCCCTGGCTTTCTTGTAGTCCATTTTCTCGGTGGCGAGGATGCCCATGAGCATCAAGGCCCGGACTTCCCTGGGATTGGATGCGAGCAGAGTCTCGAGTTGTTTGATGGCCTTCTCTCCCTGTTTTGACTGGGTGTAAACGCCTGCCAGCAGGTAGTAGTAGCTGCTCGACTCGGGTTCCAACTCGATCGCTTTCTTCAAGCTGCCTTCGGCCTCATCCCACTTCTTCTCCACCATCAGAACCCGCGCCTGCATCGCGAGGGTGGAGGCAGATTCCTTCTCCTTCGCAGTGAGCGTGGCCAGCTGGGCATGGGCTGCGGCTGGCTTGCCATCCTCGAGTTCCATTTCAGCAAGCTGATGGATCGCTTCCGCCATCGAGCCGTCGAGTTGCCGAGCCGTCTGAAAAGCTCTTCTGGCCTCAGAATCTTTGCCGGCATGACGAAGCACATACCCAACCGAAAAGTGGAGTGCCGCATTCGTGGGATCGTTGCTGATCAGATGGCGATAAGTGTTGAATGCGTCCTCTGTGCGTCCGCTGGCCATGAATGCGTCGCCCAGTAGTGCATGGATGGGAGTTGCGTTGGGCAGCCTTCGGGCGATGGGTTGAAGCGCTGCGACCGCTTTGGTCGGCTCTCCGAAACGCATGTCGAGCTGGGCTTTCAACTGCACGATCGGGACGGAGTTGCCATCAAGCAGATAGGCTTGTTCGATGGATTTGCGGGCTTTCACAGGATCCTTCGCCAGCAAGTGGGCGATGGCGATCTGGTGTTTAAGAGTAGCCAATGGGGCGAAGGACTTTTCAATCCGTTCGAGCGATTCAACGGCAGCAGTGTGTTTTCCCTGGCTCATGTAGATCTGTGCCCGAAGGACCTGGGCTTCGAAGTTCATTGGTTCGATCCGAAGCACGTCCTCCACATTCCGCATGGCGTCGTCCGTTTTCTTTTCTGAAAGCAACAGGTTTGCCATGAGGCGTTTCGCCGGGATGTAGTCGGACGTCTCGGCAATGATTGGTTTCAAGGCTTCTATCGCCTGTTCAGGACGTCCACGGCTCATGAGAAACTCCGCGTAAGCGATCCGTTCGGGAGTTCGAGCAGGGGCTTGCTGGGCGGCGGTTTTGAACATTTCTTCCACGGCCGCAGCTTGAGCGGCACCGGGCATCATGTTGGCAAGGCCTATCCGGGCCTTGTAGGAGTTGGGATCCAGCGCCAGGGCTCTTAAGAACGCGTTGCTCGCCCCGGGGTTATCGCGCCGGCGCTGTAGCAAGTGAGCGAGCGCGAGGGATTGCCCCGCTCGTTCGCCTGTCGCCTGGCGGATCTGGCCCAGCTGGTTGAGAGTTTGCGTGATCTGCTCCTCGCCGCGTGCGGAGAAGGCGAGCATGAGGAGCGCCGCATCGTTGGTGGGTTGTCTCGACAGCACCGTTTGTATCTCTTCCCGCGCCCTGGGCACGTCATTGTTGCTGAGCAATGCGTAAGCAAGGCGCGTCCGGGCTCCCATATTGTTCGGAGTCAACTCTCGGACCCGCATCAGCACGGGAATTGCCTGCAGCATGGCTCCTTGATCCGTGAAGATTTCAGAGAGCCGTGTCATGGCCACCACATTCGTGTTCTCCAACCGGAGAGCGTTCAAGAACTCAATCTTCGCTTTCTCCATCGCACCTTCCTTAAGAAAGGCTTCGCCGCGTTCGACGAACTTGGATGCCTTTTTGCCATCACCACAGCCGCTGGCAAACCAGAGGCAGAGCAATGGAACCATCAGGACGACGAAACCTCGAAGGGTTCGTTTGAGTTGGGGCAGGGGGTGTTTCATAGGCGGATCTTTGATTTCATGAGGGACGCTTGATTCCGTGGCGGTCCATCAGTTCATAGAAAGTGGGACGGCTGATTCCGAGGTCCGCTGCGGCCGGACTGATCTTGCCATCGTGGCGTTTGAGAGCGTCCTCGATCATCTGTCGTTCAAGTTCGTCGCGCGCGTCCTTGAGACTGCGTCCGGGCTGGGGCTGGGGCGATCCTCCGGAAGCGAGCTCGAGGTCGGATGGTCGTACGGAGTTGCCTTCCGCCATGATGACTGCGCGGCGGACCCGGTTTTCGAGTTCCCGGACGTTGCCCGGCCAGTTGTGCTGTTCGATAGCCCGCACACTTGAATTGGCAAATCGCAACTCGGGCTTGCCCGATTCGTTGGAGAACCGTTTAAGAAAGTTATGAGCCAGAAGAGCGGCATCACCTGGCCGCTCCCGCAAAGGGGGTATGCGGATGGAGATCACAGCGACCCGGTAGAAAAGGTCCTCGCGAAATTTCCCCTCCTGCATCGCGCGTTTCAGGTCCACGTTCGTCGCAGCGATGACCCGCGTATCCACATCGATTTCCTTGCGGCCGCCGACACGTTCGATTCGTTGTTCCTGGAGAAAGCGCAACAGTTTTACCTGCAGGTTGAGGGGCAGTTCGCCCATTTCGTCGAGGAAGAGGGTGCCGCCCGAGGCTGTCTCGATTCGTCCCGGCCTGGTCGTGTGCGCCCCCGTGAAGGCTCCCTTCTCGTGACCGAAGAGTTCGCTTTCGAGCAAGTTCTCCGGGATAGCGCCGCAGTTGATTGCGACGAACGGACCTTCGGGGCGCTGGCTTTTGCGGTGGATGGCACGAGCCACCATTTCCTTTCCCACTCCGCTCTCACCCAGGAGGAGCACAGGCGCCTGGCTGGTTGCGACTTTCCGGATCTGCTCGAAGACGGCGCTGATCTGTGGGCTTGAGCCAAGCATCCCTTCAAAGCCTGCGTCCCCGAGAATAGCCTGCATGTCAGCGAGCTCTCTTTCGATCTGACGCATCTGGCACGCTCGCCGGACCATGACCTTGAGCTCATCGATCTCGGGAGGCTTGGACAGGAAATCGTAGGCGCCTTCATTGACCGCGCGCAGTGCATTCGCCCGGTCGGATTGCCCGGACAAAATGATGACCTTGGCCTTGGAGTCGATGCCCCTTAGCGCGCTGAGTGCAGCCATGCCTTCTTCGGGCCCTGCCGGCATGGGTGGCATTCCGAGATCGAGCAATACCACGGAAGGCTTCGAGTTTTTGAAAGCTTCCACGGCCTCCATCCGATTCCCGGCCAGGACGATTTCATAGGCATCCGTCAGGGCCCACTTAAGTTGGGTCCTGATCTCCTCATCGTCATCGACGATAAGCACTACAGGCTTGGTGTCCGAGGTCATTTCAAAGGCAGCCTTACCTGGAATATCGTGCCTTTTCCAGGTTCGCTTGATACATCGATTCGGCCTTTATGGGCCTCTACCAAGGTCTTGCAGTGGAACATCCCGATCCCCATGCCTTGCCGTTTGGTGGTCTGGAACGGTCGGAAAAGGGAGTTACGAATGAAATCGGGGCTCATTCCGCATCCTGTGTCGGAAACGATGAGCACCGCATCGGTATCTGTTGCCTCGGTTTTCACTTCGATTGTGCCGTCCATTGGAGTCGCATCATGGGCGTTCAAGACCAGGTTCACCACCACTTTTTGGATATGTTCGGGATCGATGGGAACCAGTGGCAGATTGCCGAGAAGGGTTTGCACCCGGTTCCCGGAGGCAGCCGGCCCTGTGGCTTCCAAGGCCGCGGTCACCACACTGTTGAAATCGGTGGGACGCCGGTTGATCTCCATGTCTCCCCGGAGAGATGTGAGCCGCGTGATCAGCTCACGAATCCGGGTCACCGCCTTGCCCACCACCTTGATCGCATCATCCCTGAAAGCCGGGTTTGCAAACTGGGCCGGGAAGTTCTGGAGCATCAAGGACAGGGAGGACGCGGTGTTCTTGAGGTCATGGACAAAAAAGGTGGCCATGAGCTGGAACGCCTGGAGCTCCCTCGCCCGGATGATTTCATCGGATAGCCGCAAGCCGAGCAGACTGCCGGCGGCCTGGTCGCCCAGGCACTTGAGCAGGTCGAGGTCTTCCAGGGTGAATGGAACACCCGCCACCCGGTCGCCGAGCAGAATGAATCCAACGGCTTCATCGCGTGCGAGCAACGGGACGCAGACGATGCCGCCGCCGGACTTGAAGTAGGCTGGATGCAGCTTGAGGAGATCCTTGAGAGGTGGGGGCGTGGTTTCGCTGAGCAGGAAAGGGTTCTTCTGGCTGAGAAGGCCGGCGGCAAGACCGGCAGGGGAGAGATCATTCTGAAGGGCTTCCTGAGCCTGCTGGTCGGTCATGGAGGTGGAGGCTCCCATGCTGAGGCCTGCATCCCGGGCAGCCAGCAGCCAGATCGTGACCGACAAGGCTTCGGTGGTTTCGGAGATGAGGCGCACCGACTCGGCGCAGAGAGACGGGACATCCCGACATGAAGCGGTCCGGGTCGTGAAGAGCAGCCAGAGCTTTCGGTAGTCGTAGATGGGACGGTTGAAGTGTCGGCTGACGAACTGTTTGGTGAGCAGTCGCAGGCGATCCGAGAATCCGAAAGCGGCGACGAGCCCCAGGGCTGCGAGGATGAGGAAGGACTTGATCGGCAGCAGGGAATCCCCGCCGAACGCGGCGCTCAGTTTGAAAAGGATGCCGACGATGAAAAGGTAGATGCCGGCTGCGGCGACAGAGATCGATCCGTAGATGGTTCCCCGGGAGGGATAAAGTTCGACGCCGCCCTTTTCAGTTCGCTTGAGGGCAATGACCATGCAAGCGCTTGCGAAAAGAAGACCCGCCAGGTTGATGGACTGTGTCCAGCTATGGACGAAGGAGTAGAGAACAACCTGACTGGAGGTGTAGAGGCGGGCAGCGAGGAGCCCTGCGAAACCGATGATGGCATATTTGATACGCCACCTCATGGTTCCCACCGAAGCCCGGAAGGTGCGCTCAAGGTGGGTCAAACCCATCACCAAGGCCACAACCATCGCAAAGCAGACCAGGCTTCCCGGCCAGTTGAGCAGGACCACCTGATTGACGATACCTTCTTGAACCCAGGTTCTGACCGAAGCGATGTCCTTGAACCAGCTGAGTGGAATCGCTGGAAGGAAGCAGAGCGTAATCAGTGGGACTCTCCACTGGCGAACTTGGTCTCCGGGGTTGGCTCGTGCATAGCACAGGGTGAAGAGCAGGAGGGGGGCCGGAGTAAACGAGAGAATCAGGATCGATAACGAAATGCGGAAGAGGAAGATCGACGGATCGCGCGTCGTCCAGGTGTAGGCTTCCATTACACCTTCGGCAGCGACTCCGAGGAGTGAGGCAATCAAACCAAGGCGGGTCCACCCAGGCAGACGCTTCAGGAGTGAGAGACCACTCACTCCTGCCGCCAAGCCCAACCCCATATAGGAGGCGATCAGTGCCGGTTGCATGGCGCAGGTTGCGGGATGAGACTGCCGGAGGTCAAGGGACTGCGAGTGTCCCTGATCCACGGATAGGAGAGGTAAAACCGCAGATGACGCGATTGAACGCGGATAAAGACGGACCTTCGCCTTTTTCCGGGGGCCTCAGGAGGTGGCAACGCTTCTTGACCCCGGGGGCTGGGTGCCAGGTTTTGCGGCGTTCGAAGCTGGCGGGGTGGGCTTTTTCGATTTGGACTCCCAACGTCTGAGCAGGAAAAGGAACAGGACCGTTGGGATCAGTGCCAAGGCAAAGAAAATCGGGCCACCGCGCTTATGCACGATGGAGTGAATCATGTGTGGGCCGATTTCCACACAGAGCCAGGAGATGACCGTGATCCGGAAGGCGTTGCGAACAATCCCTATGGCGATGGTGGAGAGGACAAACAGGAGCCGGTTGCCGGGGTGTCGCAGGAAGAGGTAGCCCGCTGCCGCGCTTGTAACGAGCAACACCAGCGTCGATCTGATTCCGCTGCATTCCTGGGCGACCATGATCTGGATGCCAGGCAGCTGGAAGATGAGCCCGCTTCTCAGATGGCCTAATCCGGTGAGATTGAAGAACCATGCAGTGACCTCCGCCGAGGCATGCTGGAGGCCGACTTCAGCCGCTGTCAGAGCAAAGTCCGGCAGGGGGACTGCGAAGAAAAGGAACAGCAGTGGAAACCTGAGTTGCTTCAGTGTGGCATCCAGGAACCAGGAACGCGCAACGGCCAGCACGCCACAGACAATCGCGGCGGCCGAGAACGTGTTTGCATCGGTGGACTTCAAGGGCATGCCCGCCCATTTGGAAATGACATAGCCCGCGAGAAAACAAACTGCTGCGACACCCCACCCTTTCCAATTTCCAGAATCCGTGCGCCTACCCCACAGGATCTGATCCTTGTTGATCCACGCCAGATAAGCAGAGATCGCAGGTATCAGCAGGATGTAGGACTGGATGTCGTGGTTCCAGGGGTAGCGTGCCCAGTCAAGGAAAGGAACGCACAGGATCAACAGCAGCCAGCCGATGCGTCTGCCGAATCCCTTGAGGTCTGCAGCAGAGACAGGATCCATCGCCGTGGAATTCGGCTTTGCATCGCTAGAATGTTGTGTTGATGGCGGACTCACCATGGTCTCTCGGGTACTCCGGCCTCCTACGGCATACATCGGCAGGCAATGGACTGCCTACACCTGGATTCTGCCGAGCTTTTTCATGACGGGCAGAGCCGTGCGATAGACCGCCCTCACCAGCGTGTTCGGGCACCACACACGCGGCAACGGCAGGAGCTTGGGCTCGGCTCCGAACCCGAGGAGGTTGAAATAACGCGTGGATTGCTGGTCCTTGTCAAGGGATTCACCCGAAAGAAGTCTCCTGCAGAAATCCCGGCCCGCGCCTACGAAGTCATACCACTCGGCCCCCTGCGCCTCGGCCCACTCCATCGACTCCATCGTCGCAAGAGTGCTGGGATGCTTCTCCCGATGAAGGTCGTTCCAGCCTTTTTTCCAGAGGGTCACTCGTTGCCCCATCCGGATGCAGAATGAAGCGGCGCATGGCTTGCCTTCGAACTCAGCGAACGACAGTCGAGCCAGGCCGCTGCGGTGCATCTGATCGTACAGCGTTTGCATCGCCTCAGGAGTCGCAGGGTTGGGAAGTGTTTGCTGCCTGCGGCAGGTTGCCAGCATGAGTTCGAAGAAGGCCGGCACATCGGCTGATCCCCCTTCCCGGATCGTCATTCCACGCCGCAACGCCTGTCGCGCCTCCTGCTGAGTGGTCTTTCGCAGGCGCTGTCGCCAGGGTGGATCCGTCCTCCTTAGATTTGTCCAGAGGCTGGCAGTCAGGATTCCCCCAATCGCATCCGGCATGAGACCCGCCTCATCCATGGCTCGTTCCATGGCAGGATCCAGATCCGGCGCTTGCGCGATCAACAGGGTGATCCTCTGGGCCCGGGCTGTGTCCTGAACCAGTGACAGCAGCCACCTTCGCATCTCCGGCGTTGCATTGGGAGCCACCGGGCCCTTGTTGAGCAGAGCTTCGGTCCGTCCAGAACGACGTCG
>VHDG01000057.1 GCA_016871475.1 Verrucomicrobiota bacterium | reverse complement strand
GGAGGTGCACATCGACACCGATGAAGGAAATGCCTGCAACCTGTCTCCCGAGACACCTTGCGAACTGGTGCTGTGAATTTGTGACTGCCCCGAAAGGCAGCGATTTGAAACTGACCCAACTGAAAGAACAATATGAGCGAAGCCATCGGAATGATTGAAACCAAGGGTTTCACCGGCAGTGTGGAAGCCACAGACGCCATGGTGAAAGCCGCCAACGTCACCCTCGCCAAGACAGTCTCCATCGGCGGAGGTCTGATCACCGTGATCTGCAAAGGCGACGTCGCAAGCGTCAAGGCCGCTGTGGATGCCGGCAGCAAAGCCGCCAGCAAGGTTGGAGAGCTGGTCAGCGCGCACGTCATCGCGCGACCCCACGAGGATCTGCTCAAGGTCTTCGTCGGCGCCGCCAAATGATTCCTGAACCCAGGCAAAACCATTTACACTCCTCAAGATTATGGCCCAACAAGCAATTGGAATGATTGAAACCAAGGGGCTCTGCGCGCTTTTCGAAGCCGCAGATGCCGCACTCAAGTCCGCCAACGTGTCCTTCACCGGATGGGAGAAGGTCGGCAGCGGCTACGTCACCGCATTCTTCCGCGGGGATGTCGCAAGCGTGAAGGCCGCCACGGATGCAGGCGCCGCAGCTGCCGCCCAGGTCGGTCAGGTGATCACCGTTCAAGTGATTCCACGCCCCCACGAAAGCCTGAGCACGCTGGGCAAGTGGCTCCAATAGCCGCTGACCCTCCGCGCCCAACGCCCGGCCACAGCCATGAAGATCCTGGTCGCCAACATCGGCAGCACGTCACTCAAGTGGCGGCTCTACGATTTTGACGGCAAGCAGGAGCGGATGCTGCACAAGGGCGGTTACGAGCGCGTGGCCGACTACCCCAAGGCCATCGAGAATTGCCTCGCCGAACTGCAAGGAGCCGGGATGATTCGCTCGGAGTCCGACCTCGCAGCGGTCGGCTTCAAAACGGTCGTCGCCAAAGGTGTCGCGGGATGCGTCCGGCTTTCTGAGCCTGTCCTCCAGGCGATGGAGGCCTTCAACCCCATCGCGCCCGCTCACAACCCGCCCTACATCACCGGGATCCGGCTGTTCGCCAAACGAATGCCCGCCACCCCCTTGATCGGCCTCTTCGAGACCGCTTTCTATCAATGGGCTCCGGAGGCTTCCACGCGATACGCAGTCCCCGAGTCCTGGCGCGAGGCAGGCGTGCGCCGCTGGGGCTTCCACGGCGCAAGCCACAAGTTCGTCGCCGAACGCTCCGCCGAATTGCTCGGACGCCACGACATCGCCCATCGCGCGCGACAGCTCTACGTGGACGCAGGAGCATCGCCGGTCTCCGGCCCACCCCTGCGCGTCATCTCCTGCCACCTCGGAGGGTCTTCCAGCATCACCGGCATCCGGAACGGAATTGCAGTCGGCAACAGCCTGGGACTGAGCCCGCAATCAGGGCTTCCTCATAACAATCGCGTCGGCGACCTCGACTCTTTCGCCCTGCCCCTGGTCATGCGAACACTCGGCTTAAGCCTGGATGAAGTCGAACGTCAGCTTTGCAAGGAATCGGGCTTGAAGGGATTGAGCGGGGTATCCAACGACATTCGTGACATCCAGACGGCCGCCGCGCAGGGCAACAGCCGGGCACAGCTGGCCTTGGACGTCTTTATCCACAGCACACGGCACTGGATCGGCGCCTACCTCGCCCAGCTCAACGGCGTCGATGCACTCGTGTTTACTGCGGGCATTGGCGAGAACCGGCCCGAACTTCGTGCACTCATCTGCGACCAGCTCGACCAGCTCGGAATCGCGCTCGATCCAGCCGCCAATGAGTCAGTCAAAGGCACCGAGGGCTCCATTGGATCAACCGGCAGCCGAACAAAGGTTTTTGTCATCCCCGCCAATGAGGAGTTGGTGGTGGCGAGGGAAGTGCGACGGCTGCTCGAGGGACAATAGAATTTCTACAGCTAGCCCGGGCTGGTCCGGGATTGAATCACAACAGACAGGTTAAACATATGGCGCAACAAGCAATTGGAATGATCGAAACGCGCGGTTTGGTTGCATTGGTGGAAGCCACCGATGCGATGCTCAAAGCCGCGAATGTTGAACTGGCAGGACCCGTGACCCAGGTCGGCAACGCGCTGGTGACAGCCGTCGTCGTGGGCGACGTCGCCGCCGTGAAAGCAGCCACCGACGCAGGTGCCCAGGCTGTCAAGGCCATCAAGGGCGATCTGGTGAGCGTGCATGTCATCGCACGCCCTCACAGCGACGTGGAACAGGTTCTTCCCCGCAAGCCTGCGAAGTAAGCTCCAGCATCGCCGACATCCCCAGGCAGGTTCATTCAATCCCTGGGACTGTCGGAGATCCACATGCCATGTTCCTAGCACGCGTTGAAGGATCCGTAGTCGCCACGAAGAAGGACCCCAACATGAGCGGTCGCAAGATGCTCGTGTTGCGCCCCCAGCTTGTGGACGACAAGGATCCCACCAGGTTCCGCCCCGGAGTTAACACCATCATCGCCGTGGACAGCGTCGGTGCCGGGCTTGGTGAAATGGTCCTCTTCTGTCAGGGAAGCAGCGCACGCCTCGCTCCCGGCCTCAAGGAGGCACCCGTGGATGCGGTGGTCATCGGTATTGTTGATGCCGTGGATGTGCTCGGCCAGCAAATCTACTCGGCCCGGTCCCAATAGCCCCTTCACTCCAAGAATCCAAGCTGAACCATGTCTGCCATTAACGAAGCATTGATCCGGGACGTGGTCTCGGAAGTCCTCGGACGACTCAACCGCAGCGGAACCCATCCCACCACTCCGGCGGCTGGGGTGAAAACGGCGGACGATTGCGGATGCGGCGGAAAAGCCGGCGCTCCTGCCGTGGCCGGTGCGCGCGGCAAGTTCGGAGTTTTTCAAGATGCCCAGGAAGCAAGCCAGGCTGCGCATGAGGCTTTCCTCCAGCTCCAGAAGAAGGGGATGGAGACCCGTCGCAAGATCGTCGACATCGTGAAGCGAATGGCGGAAGCCAACGCCACCGAGTGGGGTCGCATCGAGCTCGAGGAATCCAAGATCGGCCGTCTCGACCACAAGATCGAGAAACTCCAGATCATCAAGCTGGTTCCCGGAGTGGAGTGGTTGCGCCCAGACGCCCTCAGCGGTGATCACGGCATTACTCACGAGGAATACACTCCGTTCGGTGTGGTCGGCGCAGTCACACCCTCCACACATTCGATTCCCACGCTGAGCGGCAACATCGTCAACATCGCTGCTGCAGGGAATGCCGTCGTGTTCAATGCCCACCCCAGCGCGGCACGCTGTGCCGCGATGGCCGTTCGCGCCTATAACCAGGCCATCCATCGCGAGACAGGAATCGAGAACATCGCCTGCATCATCGAGTCGCCCACCTTCGACTCGTTTAAGGCTCTCTGCGCAAATGAGAATGTCAGGCTTCTCCTCGTGACAGGCGGACCGGGCGTGGTGAAGGCCGCCATGCAGACCGGCAAACGAGCCATCTGCGCCGGCCCCGGAAATCCACCCGTGCTCGTGGATGGCACGTCATGCCTCAAACGGGCGGCTGAGTCCGTCATCAAAGGGGCCGCCTATGACAACAACCTGCTCTGCATTGGTGAGAAGGAGGTTTTTGTGGTGGCGGAAGTCTTCGATGCCTTCATGGCGGCGATGTCCACCGCCGGAGCATTGCGTTTGAACAGCCAGCAGCTGGATGCACTGACCAAGGCTGCCTTCACCTTCAAGGAAGGGCATGGCGGTGGCTGTGCGGAGCCCGTGGTGAACAAGGACTTGATCGGGCGCGATGCCAGTATCCTGGCAAAACACGCCGGCGTGAACGCCCCGGCCGGCGTTCAACTGCTGTTTGCGGAAACCGATGCCAACCATCCCTTCGTGATCGAGGAACAGATGATGCCGTTCGTTCCGGTGGTCCGCGTAAAGAATGTCGAAGAGGGCATCGTTGCCTGCAAGAAGGCCGAGCATGGCTACAAGCACACGGCGATCATCCATTCGCACGATGTTGAGCACATGACCGCCATGGCCCGGGCTCTCGATACTACAATCTTTGTGAAGAACGGCCCCTGCATGGCAGGGCTGGGTTTGGGGGGCGAAGGATACCTCAGCTATTCCATCGCAACCCCGACGGGTGAAGGCGTCACCAACCCACGCACGTTCACTCGCGTGAGACGCTGTGTAATGGTGGACAATCTCAGGATCTACTGAGCCACGAACCTGAACACCCATGCTCCTAGCCCGCGTCGAAGGCAATCTCACAGCCACTCGCAAGCACTCAAGCTTCGAGGGTTGGCGCCTCGTCATTTGCCAGCCCATCTCACGCGACGGTCAGGCGGAAGGAGTCCCACAGGTGGCCATTGATTCTCTGGGCGCCGGAATGCATCAGCGGGTGATCATCTCAAGCGATGGATCCGCAGCGCGAATCGCTGTCGGTGATTCCAAGAGCCCGGCTCGTTGGATGATTGTCGGGATTGTTGATGAGGTAAACCCGGGCACTACCGCGTTGGAGGATTCCGTCGCATGAGGCTTGGAGCCGTCATTGGACGAGTGACGTTGAGCGTGACTGTGCCGGGCCTTGAGGGGGCTCGATGGCTGGTCGTCAGCCCGTTCACGCGGGAACATTTTCAACAGGGATCCGTACCGCTTCCAGGCGTCAGCAAGGATCCGAGCCTGGTGGTTTATGATGCCTTGGGAGGCGGAACCGGCGACACGGTGGGATTTGTGGAGGGCCGGGAAGCCGCCCAACCCTTTGAAGTCGCACCTCCCATCGATGCCGTGACCGCCGCGCTCGTGGATTCGGTCTACTACCAGCCCAAGCCCAGCTCCTAGATCCCTGACTAACTTCCACTGAATTTTATGCCATCTGTCATCACGGCCAAAGACGTCGAAGCCATCATCGCGCAGGGGGGCAACCTGAGCTCGATTCCCGCCGACGCGATCCTCACTCCCTCAGCCAAGGATGCGATCCGCGACGCTTCCCAACGTTCCCCGGCAAAGGGTGCAAGCGCCACCGCCGCGTCGGCTCCCTCAAAGCCTTTGAATTCCAAGAGCTCCAAGGCGGATCTGGAGGCACTGTTCAATTCCGCCCATTGCCAGGCCTTGAAGGAGCAGATTTGCGATGTTGGACGTCGGCTTTGGGAACGCGCCTATGTCGATGGAAACGGTGGGAACATCGCCATTCGAGTGGGCGAAGATATTGCGCTGTGCACTCCAACTTTGGTGAGCAAGGGCTTCATGAAGCCTCCGGATCTCTGCTTGGTGGACTTCGAGGGGAATCAACTGGCCGGGGTCAAGAAGCGGACGAGCGAGATCCTCATGCATCTCCAGATCATGAAACGTCAACCGAAGGCTCAGGCCACCGTGCACTGCCACCCGCCCTACAGCACTGGTTTTGCGGTGGCAGGCATTGAACCGCCAACCTGCATGATCCCTGAGTACGAGGTTTTCTCCTCCGTGGCGATGGCACCCTATCGGACTCCGGGCACCCCGGAGATGGGCAAGCTGGTTGCCGACCTCGTGGACAACCACAACACCATCCTGATGGCGAACCATGGTGTGGTGTCCTGGAGTCATCTCACGGTTGAAGACGCCTACTTCAAGATGGAGATTCTGGAAGCCTACTGCCGCACCATCCTGGTCGCAGCCCAGCTGGGCAAACCTCCCAAAACCATGACCCCGTCGCAGCTCCAAGATCTGCTTCGAATCAAGCAAAGCCTGGGCATCCCCGACCCGCGCCACGGGCTGAAGGAGTGCGAGCTCTGTGACAACTCTGAATGGCGGCCCGGTGTGGCCTGCGGGATCCAGAACGCCCCCCAAACACAAAGTGCCGCTGCAGCTCAGCCCGATCCGGAAGCCGAGGCTCTGGTGAAAGCCATCACAGATCAAATCATGGCGCGTCGCTAAGGCCTGGATCCAAACCGATGATCAAGTCCCTCGATTCCAAACTTGCGAGCATTCGGGCCAACCCGAAGTGCCGGGACTTCATCATCGCGGATGCCAAGGATGCGGACATGGCGTTCGGCGTGCGAGCACCCGGCCCGCGATCCTTCCTGTCATCCAGCGGTGCCCGACCCGCCCAGTTCTCCCCCGAGGTGTGGTCCCGCACGGACTTCGGACATCGCAACCTCCCGGAATTCCTCGACATCATTCGCGAAGTCGTGGCCCAGGGCATGGTGGACATCATGTTGATGTCTGCATCTGTGAACGAGCAACTCTCGATCCGGGAAGGCTTGTTCAACCACTCCCATGTGACTCCTGCAGCCCGCGCCAACGACGCAACGGATGTCTGGGCGGTCAGGCATGGAACTTATCTGAAGCGGCCGGCACAACCGTTTCGCAGCGCCAGCATTGACCACATTCAATGCGGTCTGTCGGAATGCGACCGCACCAGCGAGGTTTTTCCCGGAGCAAACCTGGGTTTGTATTCGGTTACTTTCGTCAACGAACTCGATCAAGACCGCGCCACTCTGGAAGCCTTCAAGGCGTTTCGTGAAGAGGCTGAGCAAAAGAAATTCAGGTACTTCCTCGAGGTGTTCGATCCGAACGTGGACAGCGGGATTCCCCCGGAGAAACTGGGCGAGTTCATCAACGACAACATCCTTCGAACCCTCGCGGGTGTCACGGAAGCGGGCAGGCCTGAGTTTCTGAAGATCGTCTATCATGGGCCGAAGCTCATGGAGGAACTCGCACAGTACGATCCCAACCTCGTGGTCGGTATCCTGGGCGGCAGTGCCGGCACGACCTATGATGCCTTCCGCCTCATTCACGACGCTCAAAAGTATGGGGCGCGGGTTGCGCTCTTCGGGCGCAAGATCAACAACGCCGAGCATCAACTTGCGTTTATCGAGATGCTCAGACTGATCACCGAGGGCCGGATCAGCCCGGAGGAAGCTGTTCGTGCCTACCACGGCGTCCTGCAAGCCAAGGGAATCCCTTCGCGGCTTCCCCTCGAGAAGGACCTCCAGCTCACGGACCAAGCCATGAGCTATGGTGGAGGCGGCACCGCCACGCGCGTTGAGATCCGTAATAACCCGATCGGAAAAACCTCAAGCGCACCCACTCCAGAAAAGAGCGCCCTGAAAACCAGCGACCTGGCTTGGCCGACTCTCACCGATGGTCGTCCTGATTTCGAACGTATGAACTCGGTTCAACGAAGAGCCTACGACGCTGACAGGCTGCGTAGACGGTTTGGGTGACGCCGCGAGCGCACGGCGTGGGGCGGCAACAACCGCCTCCCTCCTCGTCCGGTAGGCGGCCCACGGATTCAGGCGAGACCGAATCGAGCAAGGTCGGGACGAGATTTGGACCCAGGGCGAAAATCGAGGAACGAGCATCTCCCCAGCAATCTGTGAGCGACGGGCAACGAGCGGTGGGAGGAAGATCGTCAGGTTTGCCCGGGTGATTCCTCGGCGGATTCCTAAGGCTTGGCCCCAAGCCAGAGCGCGATGGCCGGGATCAATACACCCAGACCCAAGGTCACCCAGACAATCCACCTTGCCTTCAGAGCTTTGAAGGCCAGCACAACTCCCAGGATCACCGTGGCGATCAGCGCAGCCGACATGACCGCCACCAACACCTTGAATAGAAAGGGTGACCAGGAGTTTGCATACGCCGCGGGATAGATCTGATCCGTGTGGACCGCCACCAGCTTGCTTATGAGCGTCTCCGCCTCCGCAGGATTCTTCCGACGATCCGCCTGGAAAGTCTGATACCAGCCGGTCGCGACAAAGAAGAGCAGCAGCGGGGCGAAGAAGCACCCCAGATACAAATGGATCTGTCGGATGCGCCTCATGCTCTCGAAAAATGTGCGAAGGAGCTCCTACTGATTCGGCAGGGGAATAAAAACCTTCTGTCCCACGCGCAGTCGGTCCCAGTTGATATCTGGGTTGGCGTCACGCAGCTGTTTCATCGTGATCTTTAACTCCTTCGACCGGGCGGCAGCTACAATCCCCGAAAGCGTGTCCCCCGACTTCACGACATACTCAATCCCCTTCTCCGGCACAGGAGGCCTCGAGGAAACCTTGGGTTCCGGATCCGACGAAGGAGCGGTGGGTGGCGGTGAAGACTTCACGACGGGAGCCGGCGACGGCACGGGAGTCTCGGCGATCAACTTGGCCAGTCGGGCAAATTCCGCGACAACCTTCTCGTTGTCCGCCCGTCGTTTGTTGTCCACTTCTCGAACGCTCTCCCCGAGTTTGCGCATCTGATCTTGCAGACTGGACTGATCCCCAAGCTTCCGCGTCTCCTCACGCAGCTGCTGGATCTCACGTCGCATGTCCTCAACCTTCGCGCGAAGGGAATGATTCGAGGCCTCAAGATCTTCGATGCGTGCATGCATGGTTCGCATCGCATCCTGCATGGCCTGCCTCGCTGCGATGGACTCGCTGCTTTCCTGGGCTGCTGCCAGGCTTGGGAGAAGGGATAGAGCCACACTGACAAGGAGAACCAATGACCGGTGATTGACCATGAGCCGAACCTATCCAGGATTGCCCGATCGTCCAATCTTCATTTTTGCGGCCGGGGAGAACCGGAGAAGCTGCGCAGGGCCCGTTCAATCAACTGGACGACGTCATCAGGAGTGGATGTTCCCGCGGTGACTCCAACAACCCTGGCCTCGTGAAACCAGAGAGGGTCGAGCTCCTCCGGCGTACTGACGCGATACACCTGAGGACAGTGCTCGCGGCAAGTGGCAACCAGTTCTTTCGTGTTATTGCTATGTGCTCCCCCGATCACAACGACCACATCGCAACGACAGGCCAACTGGATCGCTGACATCTGCCGTTGCTTTGTAGGCTGACAGACCGTGTCAATCACACGCACATCAGCATTCGGAAAAGTTCTCCGACAAAATGCAGCCAGCTCCAGCAGACGATGGGTAGGCTGGGTGGTCTGGGCAGCAAAGCCGTATCGGTGCTTCTCCGGAAGCCTGGCCACATCCTCTGAATTCATCACCACTCGGAAGTCATCAAGATCCTCCGTCAACCCACGCACTTCGACATGGTCGCTGACTCCCACGATCACGGGGAAGAACCCATCCCGCTCCAGCCTTCTCACCCAGCGATGCGCTTGCGCAACGAGAGGGCAGGTTGCATCCCACACTTTGCCCCCCTTCTTCTCCAGACTCTGGCGCATCCGGTCCGAAACCCCGTGAGCAGTGATCATAACCGGCTGGGTGCCAGTGGATTCGTCGGCATGAACGGTACCAGCACCCATCGCTTCCAACCGCTGGGTCACCTGTGGGTTGTGCACCAGCTGCCCCAGAATCTTCAAAGGCCCCTCCCGCGCCTTCTCCTCAGCCAGGACAATCGCATCACGCACTCCGAAACACATCCCCAGGTGTTCGGCTCGAATCACTTCAAATGCACTTTGCATTACAAAGTAACAGACATTGCGAGTCTTGAAGTGTTCAATCTGGAAACAGGATTTGAGGGTCGGTGAGGAGGCGATGGCCTGGGTATCGATGGCTTGGTCGAAGCCGGGCGGTATTGAAAAA
This sequence comes from Verrucomicrobiota bacterium, assembly GCA_016871475.1. Lineage (GTDB taxonomy): Bacteria > Verrucomicrobiota > Verrucomicrobiia > Limisphaerales > UBA11320 > UBA11320. The sequence continues at coordinate 1,308 of VHDG01000057.1, read as the reverse complement.
GCGATGGGGGCGGGGCGATGGTGCCACGATCCAGCACAGATCCCTGGCCGGCAACTCCGGTGTTCAGGCCCGAGGTCGGGGAAACGATCAGGTCATGGATTGGCTGGCTTCATGGATGACCTGGGCCAGGAGTTTCAGATAGCCGGAGAAGGCTGTCCGTCCGGTTTGGGTCAGAGAATAGCTCGTGATCGGACGTCCGGCATCGACTTCCTTGATCACGGCGATATAGCCAGCCTCGTGCAGAGTCCGGACATGAGCCGTCAGGTTGCCATCGGTCATCTCGAGCAGCTCACGGAGTTCCCGGAAGGACATGCGGGGGGAAGCCGCGAGCGCAGACATGATACCCAGACGTCCCTTCTCGTGTATCACCCGGTCAAGCTGAAGGAGGGGTTGAGGGTTCACTGCATGGCTCGGCGGGTTTCAGCGTTTTGATGCCAACAGGCAGCAGCCAGATGACTGATGCCAAAGCTCAGGCCCATGAGAAAGTTCCCATCCTGCATCGCCCGATGGCCTTCAAATGCGGCTGGCAGGACGAAGGAGAAAGCGCCGATCAGGATCATGATCCAGCCCAGGCCCCGGACCCCGGAAGGAGTGAAGGCCCCGGCAGAATGAAGGGCGCACCCGTAAAGAGTCACCCAGATGGATGCCAGCACCCAGGAATCGAGCCCTTTCCACAAGCCGAAGATGCTCCAGCCGATCGCCGCTGCGGCGGCGGGAAGAGCAGCGGCACAAACACGACGCGTGGGAGGTGACCAAAACGGCTCCTTCGCCTTCAGGCCCTGCCTTCGAATGAGCAGCAACCCACAAACCGTGGACGCAGCGCAAACCATCCACCAGAAAACAACGAAGGATCGCCCCTGCGTATACTCAAACTTGCGGGCAGCAAGCGCCCCGCCGATTCCAAAGGTGCCCGCCAAAAGCATCACCGGCGCCAGCGCCCGCTGATACAAGGCCGACCGTTCCATCAGTGTGCGTATCTGCTCGAGATTCCTTGCAGCCAGTTCAGGATCCATACCCACACTCTGTCGCACAAAGTGAGGATGTCGAATCAAAACTCGCTGACACGTGGATCCACTGAAGCTCAGGGAGCCAGGGTCGGAGTGGACTGTTCGGGGAGCAGGGCTGACCGGACAGCGTGGAGCAGTTGGGGAGTATCGTAAGGTTTGAGGACGAACGGAACCTCCTCCTCGTTCATCAAAGGATGGAACGGAAGGGTCACAGGCATCCCGCTTGTGGCCATCAGGCGGAGACTCGAGGACTCGGCTCGGAGAGCTCGGAGAACGGTGGTTCCATCCATGCCGGGCATCA
>VHDG01000056.1 GCA_016871475.1 Verrucomicrobiota bacterium | reverse complement strand
AGCCGCAAGGCAGAGCAGGTAAGCGCGCGTAGCTCAATTGGATAGAGTGCCGGCCTCCGGAGCCGTAGGTTGTGGGTTCAACTCCCGCCGCGCGCACCAGCCTTCGCCCGAGCGCAGCGAGTAGGCGAAGGCTGCCGCGCCGAAGCAGCGAAGCGCGAAGGCGGGCCATAAGCAACGTGTCCCCCCAGCGCTCGGGCTACGGCTCGGCACGCCAGCTTTCAGTTTACCCAACGTTACCGACCTCTTCCTCCACCACAAGCCGTGCGAACTCCCATTCCTTCAGGATCTGAAGCACGGCTCGGAGAGTAGCGATTTCATCAGCTGAAATAGCGAATTGCACGGTTTCAGTTCTTTAGCCAATTCCGAAACAATGGAATTCAAATTCGGTTGGAGAGATGAATCCGATGGACCTGTGTTGAACGCAACCTGGAATATGGCGGCTTTCAGACCTTCACATCGTCTTCCATCCATATATGAATCGGCCAATGACATCGCTATGGCGCTTGGAACGGCTTCCGTTCGTGCACGGACACTTGCCATCCCCCTCAAATGGAGGGGGCTTGCCGGATTTCCTTCCCTTCGAACTGGGGCTGGACGAGTGGGCTGCACGATTGTGTCAGATGCTGACTGACAGGCTGCAGGCCATTCCTGGCTTTGCGCAGGTGTATGACATCGCCTAGACGCTGTTTGGAGCCAGGCGGCTCACGGCGCGGTTTGTGCGGGAGGACTTTTCGAGATGCCACCCGGTCACTTTCTCCTAAACTCGCATGGGCACACCAGCCATCTATCAGAAAACGCTTGAGATCGCGTGCACGCACCGGCAGAGCACGGCCTGGCAACGACACTTGGACATCGGAGCGGGCCGCGGCGAAATGGTGGGAATGTTTCGCCGAAAATTCTAGACGCAATCCTGGGTCAGTGATTACACCGCATCTCTGATGCAACTGCCGGACCAGAAGGTGGATGTCGTGGACCTCAACACCCAGCCATTGCCTTATGATTCGGGCTTTTTTTGACGTGGTCACAGCCACCGAGGTAATCGAACACCTGGAGCACTACCGGGAAACCTTGCAGGAGATCCAACGTGTGCTCAAACCCGGAGGCATCGCGATCCTCAGCACACCCAACATCCTGAACCTTAACTCCAGACTGCGATTCCCCTGGTTCGGATACTGGAATCTCTTCGGCCCCCTGCCAGTGCGCAACAGCGCCCTCTACTCCACCGGAGGTCACATCAACCCGGTTTCGGCCTTCTATGTGCAGCATTCCATGCTGGATGCGGGCTTCACCGACGTGCGGTGGGATGTGGATCGCGTCCAGCCTTCCTCCATCCCCAAGCTGGCGCTGCTCTACCTGCCGATCCGGTTGTTTGGGGCCCTGGCGTGGCGCAGGGAGGTCAAGAGGTTCAAGACGATCGACGACGCCAATGCGCCGCTGGTGAAGTCCATGACTGACACCGCCATGCTGCTGGGCCGCACGTTGTTCGTCTGGGGACGGAAGGCCTGAACTCACGTCCGGACTTGCCAGGAAAGGACAGCATGCGTTGAGCCTATTTTCAGCCCGCCCGGAGGCAATGCTTATCGGCTCGGGTGGATGGATGTAATTCCCGCTCACGAGTTGCGATCGGCATCCGATTGAGCGAGGGTAGGCGTCAACCCGACCTATGGCCCAGGATCGAATGCAACGACAGCGGTTCGAAAAGAAGTACCGCATTCCAGAACAGCTCGCCCTCCGTGTGAGGGAACATGTTGGCTCCTTTCTGGAGTTGGACGAGTACGGGGGCGGGGCAGCCTGACTGCTCCTATCCCGTGCACAGTCTCTACCTGGACTCCGACACCCTGGCGAGGTATTGAGTGACGATCAATGGGGACAAGAGCCGCTACAAGCTGCGCCTTCGCTTTTACAATGATCAGCCGGATTCGCCGGTATTTTTTGAAGTGAAGCGCCGGGTGAACGATGTGATTTTCAAGATGCGTGGGGGCGCTCGGAAGGAGGCCGTTCCAGTGATGCTGGCGGGTCAGCTGCCTGATCCGTCCCGGCTGGTCTCCCAGGATCCCAAGCATCTCTTTGCGATCCAGAAGTTTATGCAACTCCAGCAGGACCTGCAGGCCACGCCCAAGCTGCATGTTGCGCATCAGCGGGAGGCGTGGATCGATCCCAAGACAGAGGCGGTTCGGGTGACGTTCGACCGGCATGTCCTGGGTGAGCCGGAGCCCACCACCCGGTTTTCCACGCATATGAACGATTCCGTGCGGCCGTTTGGCGACGGGGTGATTCTGGAGCTGAAGTTTACGGACCGGTTTCCGAACTGGATGCGTGAACTGGCGGAGACCTTCGATCTGGTTCAATGCGGCGCGGCCAAATATTGCGAGTGTATTAAGATGATCGGCGAGGAACGTCTGGCGGATCTGGTCCGCAACGCCCGCATCTGAAGCCGAAGCCGCAGGCACTCCGAGCCTCCAGTGTTTCGACGCACCGCCGTACAGGCGCAGGTCCACACTGCGGAGTCCAGGGGTCGATCCATTTCCCGGGGCCATCGTGTGGTTTCCAGGAGCGCGGCGGCAGCAATACTAATTCGCGTCTGGCGCCCCGCTCGAAGTTCATGGCGAGATAGATCGCCATTCCTGCAGAGCGTGCGTTTTGCGAAAGGGGCTTTCCACAAACTCAAACCAACGGGGCTGTGCAGCGGTTCCTCCAAATCAGAGGGTAACCACCACGACCACAGTAATGCCGATAAAGAAGCAACCGCAGAGGAGCACTCCGAGCTGGAGCCACTTGCTGGGCTGGAGGGGTCCCGGCAGAAGCGAGCGATTGATATAGAGCGAGTGCAAGGCGGATACCCCCAATGACAAGTTACCGAGGACGGCTCCGATTTTCGCGATCTGCAATGGATTGAACAGGGAGAGGGCGATTAGTCCCCATACCCCGTAAATCGCCAGGATGCCGTAATAGACCCGCCGGACTTGCCCTCCCTGGAGATTCCGAGCTCGTTTGCTGACGGTCCAGATGATGTCGGTCCATCTCCGGGCAATTTGGTCTCCCACACTCACCTGACCCGGAGCCAGCACGGCGAAACCGCAGAGCAGAGTCAGGCTCCAAAGCAGTTGACTATACCCCGGATGGCGCAATGCCATGCCTTCGGCCATCATGGCCGCGACTCGATGCCCTTCCACCGTCGTATTGCGCATGAACTCAAGCGACATCATGCACGGTAACGCCACCCCGAGAAACGAGCACAGCATCCAGATCACTACTTGATCGCGAGTGATATGACGCATCCAATCCTTCCATCGCGCCAGGTTTTCGGAGGTGAGTGGGAACACCTTGCCCACATGCGACAGCGTGATCGTGCGTCCCCCTACCGCGCTGGGGATCGCACCGACGTGAGCCCCCATGCCCCAGCCTTTATCCCGCGCGTAATTGGAGAACAAGGTGTTGCTGAGGCCGCCCGCCCCGGCAATGGCGGCGAACGCTGCGATCATCGCCCAGTCGAGAGGCGGGAGGCGTCCGTGTTCGCCCAGATATCCCAACAACCCCACCCGTCTGAGCCCACGCCCTTCGATCCACTCTTCGATCCGAGCACGCTCGCTCGCGGGAACCGCATCCAGGGCGTGATAGGTTCTCGTCGCATCCGGATTCGTCAGTGTCACCTGATCCGCTTTCCACGCCCGGTCGCTCTGGATCTCACCGCTCAGGGTCCAGAGCATCGGGCCGTCCTGGGATTCTATGAAGAACCGGTTCGAGACCACCAGCGACGCGCTACGCGCCGTCAGGGCGTCGTAATGAGACCGCCACGATGGAGGGATCTGTTCCGGCTTTTTATAAACGGTCACACGCTCAAGAGGGCGAGGTTGCACGCGAAACTCGGAGACCCAGAGGTGGGTGGGTTGGACCGCTCCCTTTAGAACGAAGAGGGCCTCGCCATCGCGTCGGGCGACAGTGAAATGCTGATCAACGACCAGCGTGTCGGGCCGCAGGGGCACTGAACCGAAGCGAAAGAATCCCACGAAGACCTCCCACGCTACTGGACCTGAAACCATGAAGAGACCCACAAAGGTGAAGTAAGCCAGCACGAGGCCGAGCTTGATGGTCATGATCTTTTCGAGCATCCGATACACGGTCCCGCCGAAGATAAGAGGAACGAAGGCGAGGACGAAGATGGCATAGCCCAGCCCTTTGACGAATCCCGTGTCTGCGGGTCCGGGCAAGTGCCCGAGCCAGGCGGCGGCGAGGGGCACTGCGGCGTTGGATGCGTTGAAGGGCCAGATGGCCGCGAGATCGAGAATCGCATAACACAGAACCCAGGCTCGAGGACCCGGCCGCGTTCGGAGCCCGCCGACGATGATACCTTCGCCGCAGTAAATCGCGTAGCGCATCATCATGAGGTTGCAGAAAACCTGCAGGAGGATGCTGACGGAAGCCAGCCAGAGCAACGTGCCCCCATACTGGGCCGTTACCGCCGGACCGAAGAGCCACTCGCCCGTCGCGATGGAGGTTCCAGCGAGCACCAAGCCCGGCCCGACCATGGCCATCCAGAAACGCCAACCTCCCGGAGGAGCCGCGGGCAGTTGGCCTTCTTGCCAGGGAGACGGAGGGTTCATGCGCGCCGACGCTGGTAGAAAGAGAGCCCGGAGTCAACCGTGGCCGCCCTTCGTATTCGTAATCGTAATCGTAATCGGCGCTTGGTCCTCGATGCCAAGGACTCAGTCGTGCGGTCGGTAACTCGAGTTCAGGGACGTTCGATAGACTTCTAGCTTTGCAGGGTGGAGAGGGCGGTTCATGCGTCCTCGATTACGATTACGATTACGAAGGGAGGGGAGGGGAGGGGAGGGGGACGGACGGGAGTCGAAAAAAGTGAGATGCACCCCCTTCGAGACACCCCATGATCTACTTCATGGCCGTCGGGCGCAGGGTGAACCCAGCCACGGAACCCTTGATCTTGTTCACCGAACACTGGTAGCAGAACTCAAAAATCCTGTCCCTCGACAAATCTTCGAGATAGTGGAACTCCCCGATATGTACCCCCTGTTCGATGAGAAGATAATGATGTACCGGGATGAATGTCCCGTATCGCTCCCGGTAAGCCGTGTTGTCCTCGGGCTTCGGATTGTATTCCAGTCCGCTGGTGTCGCTGCCTATGAGCATCGCCCCGTGTTCCTCAACCAGCCACTTTGCACTCTCCAGTGTTATCCCCGCTGAATCGTGAGCCTTCACCAAGCCCTTCTCGTCGGTACCGGCATCCCCCCAGAAGCGGAGTGTGCCGGTCCGGATCAGTACGACGTCCCCAGGACGCAGCTCGGTTTGCTGTCGCCGCAGCGCGGTCTGGAGATCGGAGGGTGTGACGGCGTAATGGGACGGGAGCGCTTCCATGTTCTTGCTCGCCGCGACGTCGATCAGGACGCCGCGTGCAACGATGGGCGGGATCGTCGCGGCATCGCAGCGTCGGATGCCCCAGTTCCCTCCCCAGTCCTGCTCGTTGAAGCCGTTGTACCAATGATTGTTGGTCCCTGCCGTCACATGTCCCAGTCCGTCAATCTGGGTAGCTACATTGTCGTTCATGAACAGGGCACAACTATGCCAGGCCGTCTGGATCTTGTTCTCATTCACCAAAGCAGGGATGTCCCTTTGTCGCTTCACACCCTCGGGCGTACGAAATGAAATAATCTCCCCTGGGCTATGCCCGGGCCATTTGTAGGAGGTTCGATCGTAGGCCACCCCGAGATCGTAGAGTTTGCCTGAAGAAACGATTCGCAGGGCCGCGAGCCGGGAGGCGTCTGTCATTTCATTGAGCGCGCCCACCTGATCGTCCGGTCCCCACACCCATCCCCACCCTTTGCCCTTCTGCCACTTCTTCATTGAGGTCACCGAGTCCGCCGTGGCAGCGGCACCCGACGGAATATGGCAGAGGTAGGTGAATCCCATCAGGACAACGAGAATCCATCGACGGAATAATCCGTTAGAAGCGTTGGCATGCATGGCTCAATACCGATCTGCTGGGAAGTGATTGTCAAGAAGGAGCCCAGATTCCTCTGAAGCCGGTCGCGATGACCACCTACCCTCTACAGCCTGCAGCCTCGAGCCTAAAGCCTATTTGTCCTGCAGCCTCGAGCTCTCCACAGGATTCAGGGGACGGGTGCATCTCACTTTTTTCGCCTCGCGTCCGTCTCCCCCCTCGTAATCGTAATCGTAATCGAGGACCCATGAACCGCCCTCTCGACGCTGAAAAGCTAGAAGTCTATCAAGCGTCCCTGAACTCGAGTTACCGACTGTACGAACGGAATGGCGGACGACATCGCGCGAAACGCGCGGAAGGGACGCAGCCCCTCTCTAGAAGAGTGAGTAACGATCGCGATGATGGGTGACCGCGAGCCGCCCGAGGGCAGCGCCGCACCTCAGTCACGAGAAACGGCCAGCTTGAACCACCGCTGCTGTTCGCCCAAGCCTCACCGGATGGCCGGAGTGACGAGACGATAGACGCGTAGGGCGGATTCAGGAACGGAGTCAGTGACCACCTCAACGCGGTTGGTCGAGCGCGCGCGAATCGCGGCGAGCTCTGACCAGGTCGCGGCGCTCAAGCTTTCCTTGAACTGCACGGTGTAGGTCTTGTTGGAAGCCGCGAAGAACTCCAGCGTTGTCGGGCGGTTGGCGCGAATCGCGTCGATCTTGAGGTAGCTCAAGGGGTCGGCCGGATGGGTCCCGGCAAGATACTCGTCTCGGTTGCTGACGCCGTCTCGATCCAAATCGAGCGTCGCGTCTCCCGCGCTGGCGGGATTCAAGCCGTAGGCCGATTCCCAAGCGTCGGGCAGGCGATCGCCATCACTATCGACCTGGACCGTAAGTTGGGCGGAGGCGCTGATGAGGCCGCTGCGATTCACCACGTTGGTGACCACGCATTCAAACCGGGAGCCAGATTCCGCCAACTGCACATTGGTCAGGATGAGCGATGGGCTGGGGCTGAACTGCGAATAGGAAAGCCCGTTGCGCCGCCAGCGGTAGCCGAAGGGACCAGTGCCGTCGACTTCTGCGGTGAAGACCACCGTGTCGCCAACGAGCGCGAACTGGTTGGCCGGGGCATTACGGTAGCCGGGCGGGACGAGCACCGTGAGGGTGGCCGACGCGCTGGTGACGGCGCCGGCGCGGTTGCTGATCACAACGGAGTAGGAGCCGGCTTGGCTGGACTGGATGTTGGTGAGGGAGAGCGTGGCGCCGGTGGCCCCCGGCAAGTTCGCGCCGTTGAAACGCCATTGAAACGTGGGCGGGAAACTGCTGGAGACCTGGATCAGAATGGCGACGTTGGTCCCGGCGATCGCGGCTTGGCTCGTGGGCTGGCCGGTGATGCGAGGCGGTTGGAGGACAAGAACAGTGAAGTTCGTCGCCGTCGCGACCCCGCCGGAATTGATGACCGTTGCGCCGTAACTGCCGCTGTGTTTGGGCTGGGCATTGGAGAGGATGAAGGTGGCGTTGGTGGCGGTGATGATGTTCGTGTTCGCAAAAGTCCATTGATACCGCAATGGCGCTGTGCCGGTCGCGGCCAGGGTCAGGACTAAATGCGTGCCCGGCTCGATGGTGCGATCGGACGGCTGGGCGGTGATGACCGGTGGCGTGCCGGGCAACCACTCGGCACCGGGTGTGGGGTTGGCGGCCGCCCAGTGGGACGGGTCATCGCCGTAGCTGGCCACGTCCTTGCGCTGGAGCGAGGCGCCCGAGCCATCCGCACCGGTTGGCCACGGAGCAGTGTCGGTGTAATTCACCTCGTCCGCGGTCACGAAAAGTCGCTCGCCCACCAACGTGGTGCCCGGCTGCGCCAGCGTGATTCGTCCACGGCGGTTAGCGAGCTTTCCACGATACGGGCCAAAGAGAGGAACGTCCATGGTCAGCCCGTAGCGCGACCGGAAAGCGCCAGCCGCCGCCCCATCCGCGGGATCGATGTTCACCAACAACACCGCCTGTCCTGCGAGCAGCGTGACATTGGTGGGGAACTCAAACTCCACCCCGCCTCGCACGCGCCAGGTGTTGGTCCGCCTGGAGGGATCGAAGAGCGGCGCGGAGGCAGCAGAAACATTCCGCAACTCGATGAACTCATCGGTCGAGTTGTCGAGCCTGCCCAGGTCCGGAGGATGATACTGGATCTCCGAGATCACGACCGGCCCCACCTTCGGGCCGGCGTTGAGGGACCCCAGGGTGAGGGCGCTCTGCGCGACGAATCGTTCCGCACCCGGACTGGTGAGATGCCGTCCGAAGGAAACCCCGGCGGCGGCCGGACCGAACGAGAAGCCGTGCGCGTAGCCGGTGAGGCGCCCCGCTGCATCGGCGGAGAACAAGTACGCCTCGTCCCCGCTCGAGCTGAAGGAAAAGCTCGTGGGCTGGGCCGGGATCGCATTGAAATTGGCTTCCGTGAAGACGACGTAGCCGCCGGCGGGAAGAACGCTGTTGGCGGGAACCTGGAACTTCTTCGGCGTGCCGGCGTCGTCGCTCAGAAACCAGCCGCTGATGTTGACGTCGTTCGGTGTTGGGTTGAAGAGCTCCACCGCATCGACGTTGGGCAGGAGGGTGTGAGTGAGAACTTCGTTGATGACGACCGGCGGGAGGGCACTGGGCACCGGATCCGATCCTCCGGGCGACCCTTCGGGCGAAGCACTCGCGCGCCAGGCTGACTTGTCGCTCCAGGTGCGGTCAGGACCCGTTTCATCCGTGATCACAAGCGAGAACCCGGCGCCATCGGTCAGAGGATACCAGGCGTTGTTGTAGGCGAAGTCGAGGATCGCCTCGCCGCGGCTGTCTTCCAGGCGAAGGTTCTCGCCGGCATCGTCGAGTTGGCCTCCGAACTGGCCGGCAATGTGGAACCCGCTGCCGTAACGCCCGGCGAAGGCCGCGGCGTTGCGGACGAGGAGAACGGTGGCTCCGGGGGCCAGTTGGGAGTTGGCCGCCGAGGGGAAGTTGAAGAAGATGCCGTTGGTGAACCGGATGCCAGTCAGGTCAAGAGGGCTGGGTCCGACGTTTTTCAGTTCAACGAACTCGAAGTCGTCCGCGGTGTAAGTGCTGCCGATGGCCGGAGCATCGGGATGATACATGATCTCGGTGATGCGCAGGAATTGCTGGGCCGGGCTGGGCGTGCCGGCGTAGGTATGCGCACCCGTCGGCCGGCCCGCCGTGTCGCGCAACGCCAGGTTGCCGCCGCGCGCCGAAAGCCGTCCGCGATAGTTGCCCTGGACGAACAGGCTTTGCGCCCCGCGGGGGCTCGTAGCGCGGGCACGAAAGGCCCGTACGTTGGGCGTCAAGTAGAGGGATCCGTCCGCTGGCAGGACCGTGCCGGGCGCGAACGTGTGCTCGACCTGCCCGCTGAGCGTCCATCCTGACACGTCCACGGCGAAGGCGTTGTCATTGTGCAGCTGGATGAATTCCTCGTCTTGATTGCCCGAGACGGGGGACGCCTCGAGAGTGGCGAAGCGGAGCTGCGCGGCCACGGGCTGGACGGAAGGGATCAGGGCCCCGCCATTGACGTGGGTATTGAACAGATGATTCCGGCGTTGGACCAGATACTCGTTCTTGATCCGGTTGACAGATTGGGTCGGGGTGTAGGCCGTGGCGCCGCTCCAGGCGAAGTGCGAGTTGCCGCTCCACCGGGCGTGGTCGAGCAGGACATCGCGCCCCAGCGGCGCGAGGAGCTGATTCATCCGCTGGTCCAGGTGGGGCTCGGCGGGGTCCAGGAATTGATCCATCTGCGAACGCAGCCGGCGGAGGAACATTTCGCGCGTGACCGGCGTGTTGATGATGGCGTCGAGGAACCGGTTGTGGACGCTGACGTTGTAAGGGAACTGCTTGCTGCCCCAGAGCGGATGGCTCAGGTGGTTGGGCGGGCCGTCGGAGTTCCCAGCGATGGTGTCGGTGTTCAAGTCCACCGGGCCGAAGGTGAGATCGACGTCCCACGGGATCATGAACCATTCGCCGGTGCCGTCCGAATCGCGGTAGGCGTAGAAGTTGCTGACGATGCGATCGATGTTTTGGATGATGATATTGGCGGCCATGTAGTTGACCTGGGCCGGGATGTTCACGTGATCGAACAGGAAGCGGGTGCGGTCGGTGAGGTTCGTCAGCCGGAGCCCGTCTTCCAGGGCCTGGATGTCGGAATAGTTCTCGTTGCGGCGGTTTTTTTTGACCCAGCCGGAAGCCTGAGCGGACGTGCCGGGAGCCGAGCGGAACACCCCGTAGGGTTGATCGGGCTTATACAGCGCGCCGTTGGGGCCAAGCCCCTGCCGGGCGAGGAATTGCTCATCCACCTGCTCGGAAAAAATGGCCACGCTGAAGAAGGCGTTGTTCTGTTGCATCCGCAGGTTGAACGCCACGCAGCCGGGACTCCCGGAGTTCTGGAGGGTCTCGTAGGCGAGTTGGGTGCGGATGAACGACTTGTCGGTATAGGTCGTATTGATGTTGATCTCCTCGACGCGGCGCTCGTTCGGATCGTAGCTGAAGTGGGCTCCCGGGTTGAAATCGAACTTGAAACTCTTCTTCACGTAGCTCCGAGCGCTGGCTCCACGAATGCGGACGAACACGTTGTCGTAGAATTCGTCGCGGTAAACAACCGAGCAGCGGGTGCCCGTTTCGGTCTCGGCCGCGCCAGGACTTTGCACGAACCAATGGAGCACGGGCAACGCGTTGGTCAGCGCCGGGTTGCGCACGATCGTGCCGAGGTATCGCGGCGACGCCAACGGATCCTGAAACAGCGGCCAGCGAAACGTCCGCGCCTGCGTGTCCGCGGACGAGACGAAATAACGCAGCATCTGCCCCGGCTGCGAGGCGCTCGCGGGAATCGCCGCTCCGTAAACGCCGTCGCCCGCCTGGCCGTCCCCGTGCGCGCCGTCATCGGCCATCGCGACGACGACTTCGTTCGAG
>VHDG01000055.1 GCA_016871475.1 Verrucomicrobiota bacterium | reverse complement strand
GTCTCCAACGTTTACCATCTGGCTCTCCGGAGTTGAAATCAGCTGCGGCAACTCAACGACGGAAACCGTGACCCGGGCACTCCTCGCAGATCCAAATGCATCGGAAACCACCGCTTCATAGGTCCCTTCGTGCGAGCGGTTCATATTGCTGATCGTCAATGTGGGAAGATTGGCCCCCGGCAACGGGCGGTTGTTCCATTCCCAACGATAGCTGAGGGGTTCAGTTCCGATGGCGAATACCCTGAGAACGTAGTTTGAAGTTCCCACCGCCAACGGAAGCTGAGGGTGCGTCAGAATGACGGGAGGCTGATGGAACTTGATCTCAGCAGACCGACTCAGAACCGCACCAGCATGGTTCATCAGCATCACCTGGTAGGCTCCAGCTTCGGCGGGTGATGAGTCATGAAAGGTCAGGGTCTCGCTGTTCGCTCCAGGAATCGGCCTGCCATTCCTCATCCATTGAAAGACCACGCTCTCATCCGGTTCGGCCAGCACGGTAAGTGGCGAAGTCGAGTAAGCAGTGACCGTGCGGCTTGCGGGATGGATCAGGATGGAAGGACCTACTCCAAACACCGGCCCCCAACCCGGTGAAGGTCTGGCGGATCGGAAGGAGTTGGGTTGTTCTGACATCAGGTTCAGAGAAGCTCCCATCCCCCCGGCCAAAGCGGTGTCGTGATGAGCCATCGAGAATCTCATCGCATCACTGATCAACCAGGTGGACCCGGTGGGAACACGCCAGGGCATCCGCAACTCCAGGGTTCCACTCGAGTTGCCCAGCTGACCGCGAAACGGACCTCGGATGAGGGCTGAGGCAGGGACCCGGAACCGGTGCCTGAACTCCGCCTCCTTCCACGGGTCAAGAACAGGATCAAACCCCACCAGCACCACCCAACCATGCGGCGGAAATCGGAACCCCGGGGGAAAATCGAACCGAACATCCCCCTCGACCGCCACCGGCAGCGACCCGGCCCAGGGAGGGTGGGATTCAATCGTCTGGTCGGTAACATTATGAATCTCCACGAACTCAAGACTCTCGTCCTCCCTCGCGTCAGATCCTTGCAGAGTATGAAAGTGAACCTCCGAGATCCTCAATGGGCTGAGCTGACGCAAATCATTGGGCGCTCCAGGCGTGGCCCGTGTCATCCACAGCCTTGAGTCACGCGTTCGCTCCAGCCGTTCGTGTGAAAAGGAAGTCCCGGGTTGCCCGCCAGGATGGTCGATTCGATGAAGCCATCCGGTGAGATGTCCGTCCGGGTCCGATGAGACCAACAGCAACGGTGCTCCGGCTGGATCCAACGAGAACCCCGGTGAACCTGGCTCCAGTCGTTCGAGATCAGACGCCCTCAAGACCAGGAGTCCGTTGGCTGGGATCGAAGAAGGTGATGGAAGCCGGTATCGCCCGGGATGCAGAGGATCATCCGTGATCAACCAGCCGCCCACCGAAGTTCCAGGAGGTCCTGAAAGCTCGATCAGATCGGATCCCGGCACTTGTCCAAAGATCACTTCACTGATCAGCACATCGGCCGAATGTGCGGGAGCAGGCAAACCAGGTTCAATCGACTCCGTTCGTCCTTCCCATCTCCCCGGCTGCAGGTGCTCCGGAGTGTGCTGCGGGAGTGTCCGGACTGACTCCGGCACAATGAACGGAAATCCAAAACCGACCGTGATAGGGAATACGGTTGGAGAATAATCCACTGTATGAATTTCGGAGCCTTCCTCAGTGGCGATGGTCAAACGTTCCCCTGCATTGTCGAGCCTGCCCGCAAACGGACCCCACACTTTCAACGATGTTCCAAATCGCCGGGCGAAAGCGACCGGGTCCCGCACCACAAACACGGAACGACTCATTGGCACAGCAAGGTCCGCGGCCGGCAACTTTGGCCCTGGTGTCGGAAATCTAAACTGAATTCCTTGAACAAATCCGACCCCCGACAGATCGAGTTCGGTGGAACCAACGTTTCTCAACTCTACATACTCCAGACTCTCCTGGGGATCAGTCAGAGAGGAAGGCGCATACATGATCCGAGCAATGCGAAGGTTCTTTTGAAGATCGGAAGAAACATCCGGCAAAACCAGCTCAGCCGCTCGACGATTTCCTTCTCGAATCTCGATGCTTCCAGCCTGTCTGCCGATTCCCCCGCGCCAGTTACCCTGGATCAATCGCCTCTGCCCTCCAGCGGGTGGTAAGACTCGTTCCCGAAAGGCTTTTGCGTCCGCAACGAGAAACAAGGAGCCAAGCAGAGGAATCACAGTTCCCGGCTGAAACACGTGCGAGACAAGACCCGTTACCTGCCAACCTGAAACATCCACGGATTCAGGGTTGGGATTGAAGATCTCGATGTACTCCTCGGAAGATCTGCCCGAAAAGGGTCTGCGGTCGATGGAACGGATTTCGAGCATCAATCCAGCTGTCTGCTTCTCGGGAATCCTCGCGGACTTAAGGTAAAGAGGAGCGTTGGTCACGTGATGCGTCCGGAAGAGATGTATCCGGCGTTTTTCCAGGTAATCAGCCTGGAGAAAACGAAGATCGGTCCCCATGTCACGCGAGGAGCCATAAGCAGGGTCGCCCCATTTGGAACGGTCGAGGGCTGCGTCCAGCCGCATTTCTCGAAGACGCTGATCAATGAGCCCCTCGATCAATCGTTCATGCATCGGCACTTCAGGAGCCTGAAGAAGAGAGTCCATGAGAGTGCGAAGACGTCGAAGAAACATCTCCTGGAGCCCCAAGTTGCGGTGGAAGGCGTCTGTCAAACGGTTCCATTCACCGCTGTCCTTTTGATGCGTGCGATCGCCAAACAGTGGGTGGCTGGGAGAGGAGAGCGCTCGATCGCTGCCAAAGGTGTTGGTGCGATCGAAGTCGGCCCAGATGTCGTCGCTCAGTCCCACTCGACTTCGGTGATTGTGCCCGAAGGTGAGATCCTTGTCCCACGGCAAGACCCGCCAGAGCCTTGCGCCGGAGGAATCGCGATGGAGGAAATAATTTTTTCCTACGCTGTCATTGTCATGAATGAGCACATTCACGGCGAGGTAGTTGAGCACGGAGGGAATATCAACGTGATCGTAGAGAAAATCTGTCTGCCGGGGATTGATCTCCGAGATACTCGCAACGAACTCCTCAAGCTCCCGATAATCCTGATCTCTGGGATACCGTTTATCTGCGAGCGAGGTGGTGTTGAGCGCATTGTCCATCTTGTAGAGGGATCCTTCGGGATCCAGTCCATTCCTGGCGAGGTAACGGTCATCCGGATGTTCAACAACGATCCTCAGGGAATAGAATGCGTTGTTCATGTCCATCCGCACAGGAAACGACAAACAATGAGGCGAGCCTGCACGCCGGAAAAGTTCCCAGGAGAGAATCTGTCGCAGGTTCGATTTGTCGCTCCAGTTACTGTTGAGATTGAGCTCCTCGACTCGTTCGTGTTGCGGATGCAGTGCAAATCGAAAACCGGGATTGAAGTCGATCTTGAAGTTCGGCTTGGGCCATCCCAGCGATACCTGCCCTCGAATGCGAATATACACGTTGTCGTAGAACTCCCCCGCGTAGTGAACGGAAGCCCGTGCACCGATCAGAGAGGAAGCGGCCACCAGGTCTGAAGGAGGGACGAAACACCTGATGACCGGGAGGCCGGGATCAACTCCCGGATCCACGATCGTGCCCTGGTATTGGGGAGAGGCCTGAGGATCGTCGAATGAAGGCCAGTGATTCGAAACCCCTCGCTGGTCCTCGGCCACGTACCGCCATCGGATCATCTCCCCGGCCTTGGCGACGTCGGATGGGATGGAAGCAAAGAACCATCCGGGGGCTTTTCCAGGCTTCATCTCCACGGATCGCTCGGATTCGAACATGACCCGATATCTCAATTCCACCTTGCGTACCGGGGAGAAGGCAGGGGTAACCCGGACCGCACACTGGACCGGCTCGTTGCTTCGCACCGTCGGTGGAGGCCGAGCTGACTCCGATAGAACAGGTCCGATCGCCTCATTCCCGCGTCGGTTGAGGGCACCGGGAGTGGGTGCCGTGAAATAGACCGGCTGTCCTTCCGCGATCATCGTGTCCCGGGCAATGAGGCCTGCGTGCACCATCCAGTATCGAGGGACATTCGACGCAGCAAACGCGTGGATGAATAGCCAGTTCAGACCAGGACGCAGATACCGGGTCGATTCCGGCGGCAGGGGAAATTGTGACACCCTCCCCACCTCCAAAGGCTCCCGAGCTCGCGTGGCGCGGCTGGTCCATGCCAAAGTCTCAGGCCGGTTCCAGGCAGCGACTTCGAAACCATTCAGGTAGGCGACGAATCCATCGGGAAAAAGAATCCTCAGGATCAGGGATTCAGGAATCTCAGAGGCATCCCACTGAAACGGAATTCTGACGTAGGCAGCAGGGGGCCTGCCGAACAAGCCTGGGGGAAGTTCTGTTTTGATCCAGTTGTGAAAAGAAAACAGGCTCGCGGGACGGGTGTCGTAGCCTACGGGACCCGGTCCCTGAAGCCAGCCTTGTGGTGAGCGCTCCAGCGTATGCCAGGTTGAATCCCAGGACGCATCCACTGGCGCCATGATCTCCATTTCAATTTCCGCAGGAGTCAGATCGAACTCGCGAGATTGGATGGGCCTTCCGGATGAAACATCGGTCAGCTGCGGTTGGATCCAGCGAGTAAACAATCCATCCACCAGCCGTCCTGCAGAATCATAGAGAGCGAGAGGTTCACCCGCCTGAGAGAGGCGAAAAGAGCAATGCAGCGGCGCCCCCGGAACTCGCCGATCCTTGCCGGAAGCGAACACCAGGAGGAACCCATTCGGGGGGATGTTCGTGGCAGGAAAAGTCCAGCGCTGGTTCTCCGGAGCCCTGGGATTGTCGCTCAGGCTCCAATGCTCGATCGAAACCGAACTTGTTGAGGGATTGTGGAGCTCGATCCAATCGGGCGAATCACCATCCTCATCGGTCAGAGTTCTGTCATTCGCTGACATGAACTCGCTGATGAGGACCTGTCCGGACAATTCTCTCAGCAGAGGCAAGGCTAACAACAGGCAGCCCATCCAGGCAGAACGCCGGGAACCTCCAAAGACAAATGGACAACAGGGATCGGCCATGCGGTAGGACACCGGGACTGAACCCCGTCTTATGAAGGCTCAGATCCCCGATCCGCGCCGAAAACTTTTCAGGTCACCGCAGCCTTGTCAAGGCAGGCTCTTCCTGCTCCGACGAATCAGGACCATGGCTCCCAAAGCAGCGCCTCCCAGAGTTAACGAGGAGGGCTCAGGTATCATCATCAGGGCAGGGCCGACGTACGCGAAGCTGGTGAAGCCAAGCACACGCGTTTGGATCCCACCCGGCATGGCGCCCGCTGCGACGGCTCCGGCGGGGAGCGCAGGGTCGACCAACTGATCGTTCGAATCGTACAATCCGTAAGATGCGGAATCAGTTTGTGAACTCACGGCGCCAAAGGTGACGCCGTCGGACCCGATGAGCTGTTCACTGACCGCCGCCCTCCAGGTCACGGTGTCATTCGCCCCCAGAATCCCAAGCCAGCCATCAGGCGTAATCAGGGAAACCACAGCAGGAAGCCTCATGGTGATCAGGCCGTTGTTTGGTTTGAAGCTCCAGACCAAGTCATCGCCAGCCTTGAAAACATAGGTGTACTTTCCCAGGCCATCATAAAAGCTCTCAACATCGAGAGGTGCAGCCTGGACGGATGCAACGATGGTGAATGACGCAATGCCTACGGATAGAAATGATGTACGCATAGGGAACCTCGACTCCTTTTTGGATTGATGAAAATGTCCCGCACATGCGCTTCAAAATCAAATCTCGCATTGGTTTTTCCCGTTCTTCAGGTGCTGAATGCCCAGCAAGCGGACTTTTCCAAGCCTCGCATCGCCCCTCCGCGCTCGTTTTGAGACAGGTCGTCCGCGCCTTGATCCTTCCTGTTGCGCTGATTCAATCACACGCAGCAGACCCTGTGGTGAAGGATTCCCCCCTGCCCTCCGCTCATGCTCACAATGATTATGTCCACCCCAGACCTCTCCTCGATGCCCTGGACCATGGCTTTTGTAGCGTGGAAGCCGACATCCATCTTTCCCAAGGTCAGCTTCTCATAGGACACGATCCGGAAGATCTGCGCCCGGAACGCACATTGGAGAAACTTTATCTCGCCCCTCTCGCAGCGCGAATCCAGAGCCGCGGCGGCCATGTTTACGACAAGAAGACCGAGTTCATACTGCTGGTGGACATCAAGACGGAAGCCGCGGCCACCTACGCAGTCCTTGCAAGGGAACTTGAACTTCGAAAGACCATCCTCACGCGGTTCACCCACACGGCCATCGAGAGGGGCGCGATCACGGTCATCCTGTCTGGAAACCGCCCCACTGCAATCGTCGCAGCGCAGGCGGAGCGCTGGTGCGCGATCGATGGCCGCCTGCCTGATCTGGAGAGGAATCCTCCTGTGTCCCTGATGCCCTTGATCAGCGACAACTGGGGTCTGCACTTCAAATGGCGGGGCAGGGATGCGATTCCGATTTCGGATCTCGAATTGCTGAGAAAGCGGGTGAGCCAGACCCACTCTCAAGGACGCAAACTTCGCTTCTGGGCCACCGGTGACTCTCCGAAGGGTTGGGCTCTGCTCAAGGCCGAAAAGGTGGATCTCATCGGCACGGACAATCTGTCGGCTTTGCGATCCTTCCTTCTGGAGCCGAAGTAGGCTCCCGGGCCTCCTAAGGCGAAATCAGCTTGGCAAGGGCGATCCACAACCGATCCGGTGCTGCAAACAGTAGGCGGCATTCTGCACATACTTCTCCGCCCATGGCCTCAACGACGCCCGTTCCGAATCAGACAGCTGCTTAACCACCTTTCCCGGCACCCCCATGACCACGGAACCTGGGGGGATCTTCTTTCCGGGAGGAACAAGCGACTGCGCTCCGATGATGCACTGTTCACCAATCTCGGCTCCGTCCAAAATCGTAGACCCCATCCCGATCAAGCACTCATTCCCAACGACGCAGGCATGGATGACGGCAGAGTGCCCCACCGTGACATGGTCTCCGATCAAGCAAGGAAGATCATCCGCCAGGTGCACCACTGCGTTGTCCTGAATGTTGGTCCCCCGACCGATCACAATCCGCTCCAGATCACCACGCAGCACGGCGTTATACCAAACACTGCTATTCTCCCCCAGCGTGACATCACCAATCACAACCGCGCCGGTGGCGATGAACACATTCCGCCCGAGTGTGGGAGTCTTGCGAAGAAACTTGTCCAACCGATGGATGACGTCTGACATAGAAAATCAAATGGGTTGTTCAGCACGAACGCGTCAGCTTCCTAATTCCTCCCCTTATCACGGTTCAAGACAAAACAGCCGGCAGACTCACTCCAAGGCCGCGCTCACATTTTCCCGGTGTGACCGCCCTTCGTGGTCGTAATCGTAATCGTAATCGTAATCGGCGCCTGGTCCTCGATGCCAAGGATGCCTTCGTGCAGTCGGTAACTCGAGTTCAGGGACGTTTGATAGACTTCTAGCTTTTCAGGGTCGAGAGGGCGGTTCATGCGTCCTCGATTACGATTACGATTACGAGGCGAGGGGGGGGGACGGACGCGAGTCGAAAAAGTGAGATGCGCACCTCACTCCAAGGCCGCTCTCACTCGAGCGAGAGCGCGATGAGGAAGGGTGCGGAGCTTTCTCCGGCGGCGATGAAATCGATCGAATCTATAATCTGATCAGGCTTGGGATTGATCCAGGCCATCTGAAACAGGCGGATCTCCATGCCCACGTTGCGTGAAGCTTCATTGGATCCCTGCCAAACAACAGCGGCTGCGCCAAACCGCCGGGAAGACTGCGGAGTGCACCACCAATTCCCAATGTTCTCGCCGAACAGTAGATCCACTTCTCTGGACTGGCCGTCTTGATATCGAACTCTGTAAGAGCCAATTCGAGTACGGTGTATCGCGTCCCAGGCTGCACCGTGAATGAACTGCAGGCGCAGAGCCCGTTGACCGATCTTGATTCCCTCCACAGACCGGGGAAATGACCGCCCCAGATTATCCGATGCAGGACTGCCCAATTGCACCACCCCACGCAGATCAAATGCCAGCGTCCGTTGCGGAAGACCCGCCGCAACGAGCTCGCGCAAATCGTTGCCGCTCCCTCCCAACCAGGCATTCGATAAACCCGCATTAAACCACTTTGACAGGTCCACCTGATTGGCAGTCAGGTCAGGAGCTCGAGCGGGTAGGTCCGTGAGAGCGGGTACAGCTCGCCCTGATCGGAGATTCGACAAAGCCTCGTCCCGTCGGTGCTTCCACTCCAGACGCCGCGGGTCTCCTTTAACAGCCTCCGACCAATGATGATTCGCGGCGAACCATTGTTGGCGGCCGGAAAGAACCTCCGCCCTCTGCGCATGCCTTTCGGCCAAGGAGGCTGGCGTGCTGTCTGTAGGAAGAGATGTCATCCACCGATGTCGATGCGTCGTCATCTGTTCGAGAGACAACGACTCGATGTGATCCCCGCTGAATTCACGGCCAGCAACCAACTCGACCCATGCGCCATCCAATGGCGAAACCGTCTGCGCATGTTCCATCAGATCGAGTCGGACCACCACCCCGTCGGCTCTGGAAACCCAAACCTCAAGGCTGTTTCGGGAAAAGATCCAGGAGCCATCCCATCCAGGATGCCGGCTTCGAACGGTCCACAGACCATCTGTACCCTGCGCCCACAGCGTCAGCCCATAGGATGATCCAACACCGATGAACAACCCATCCGGAGAAACTGAAAGGCTCTGCGGATTCACATCCGCCTTCAACACCGGCCCCAGCACTTCGCCTGAGATCGCATCCCACACCTTCATCTCCCCGTCCTTGGAAAGACTCACACCTCTTGCTCCATCCGCAAAAAGCGCCACATGGTGAATATCCGAGCTATGCACCAGACGCACGGGTGAGGGTTGGGTGGACGTAGCCTCCCAGAACCGCACCTGAGGACCTCCCACTGTGAGCAATCGACCGCCATCTGAAAACCACAGGACTTGTCGCAAGGTCGGTCCGTGATGCATGGGCTGGCCGACAACTTTATTGTCAGAAAGACTGAGGACCTCGGCGGTCCCATCGGCACTCCCCACCAAAACCCGATCGCCCTTCGGGTGGAACTGAGCGCTCGTAACCTTCCTGCCGACCATCAGTGTGCTGAGGCGTCGACCCTGCTGAACATCCCAATGATCCAGCCGATCCTCTCCAGACACCGTCAGCACAGATCGTGCTGTCGGGTCCGCCAGCAGCAGACGTGCAGGGGGTTCATGGGTAAACTCTCGAACCTGACCGGAGAGGGTGTGGATCGATCTCAGCCTTCCCTGCGCGTCGAGCACTGCCAGGAGATCGCCCATGGGATGTACCTGAGGAACGAAAGGTCCTTGGGCAAATGAGGCGATCAAGGCAGGTGCCTGCCGAGGAACAGATGGGTCGAGTCGGGCAACATTTCCGTCCTTGAGCCATGCGAGGACGTGGGGAGCACCCGCGATGGGCGAGAGCTACAATAGGGGAGCTCCGGTTAAGTAGATGGAACGGAGAGGCAGGATGGTGGCGGCGTAATGAGCGGCCTCAAGGGAGAACCGGGATTGGTCATCGGGCAGGGGAGCGACGCGAGAGGCTCGCGACGCCCAGAGCGCAGCGCCAGCGGCATCCCCTTCGCCGGCGGCGGTGCGAGCGCGGTGGGAACTCAGGACGGCCAGGCTCTGATTCGCATCGCGCGCGGCTTCCCGCTGCAAGCCGAGTTCCCGGGCAGCTTTCGCAAGCGACTCCTGGTTTCGTCGGTCCTTGATCCGTCCTGCCTGGAACCACGCCCCGCCCAGGACGAAAGCGATCATCAAAACCACAACCAACACCTGCCGCATCCGGGCAGCGCGCTCCTTCGCCTTGCGAACATTTCGAACCGAACCTCCGCTGTGGAGAAGCGCCAGATCAGCGAGGAGGTCCCGGGCCGTGGCATACCGCCGCGTGGGGTCGTTCTGGCAGGCGGTCAGACAAACCTGATTCATCTCCAGGAAGTCCGGATGGATCGAAGCATCCGCAGTCAATGTTGGAAACTCCGGGAACTGTAATCGATCCATCCCAGTGGCGAGTTCGTAGAGAACTTTGCCCAGGGCGTAGATGTCGGCCGAGGGAGTCCCCGGACCCTCGGGAGACACAAAACCTTCCGTCCCCACGTGTGTCATGGTCGCACCAACGTCCGTGACCAACCCGATGTCGGCAAGCTTTGGAATGCCACGAACAAAAATCACGTTGGAGGGTTTGATGTCCCGATGCACCAGTCCGTGGCTGTGCAGGTGATCAAGCGCATTGGCAAGGGCCATCCCGAGGCGCAAGCATTCCTAGTAGGGGAGGCGTCCACGAAGCCGCAGATCACTTTTCAGAGTGCGTGGTTCGTAACGGATGGGATCAAGCGGGTGATCTCCAGCTGCGGCTCCGGGTGCATCCTGTGAATCCGCAAGCTCCATGGAATAAAAGAAGAACTTTTCCACGTCGTTCCTGCCCACCTCCAACACGGCCACCTGGCTGGCGTGCAACCTTGAGATGGGCTGGAACTTTTGGATGCCTGAATACTCACGCTCGTAAGGCCGGTCGTTCTCGAAATCGCATCGACGCACCACCTTGATGGCCAGAAACCCACCCTCCAACGCACGGCCCAGCCAGACCTCACCGTAACTGCCCCTGCCCACACATCGGAGCAGATCATACCCTCGAACATGAGGGGGAGGTCGATGCGCCTCCCCATCATCCTGCCGATGGGGCGGCGGTTCAGTGGAGTTCTTTTTCAAGAGACCGGATCTCTTTGCGGATCATTGATGAGACCCGATGTTTGGCGAGATAGCCAGCGGCTGCGCTGACCCCGAATTCCTGGGCTACTTTCATCACAGGCCAGTCCT
>VHDG01000054.1 GCA_016871475.1 Verrucomicrobiota bacterium | reverse complement strand
AAGGGAAGCACGCCGAAGCCCAAGCCCAATTTGAACGATTTATCTCTCTAGCTCCTGGAAGCCCGTTTGCTGCGCAGGCCGCTTACGGGGTTGCCGCCTCCCTTGAGGCGGGCGGAAAGGCGGCTGAGGCTCAGACAAAGTATGATGAGGTCGCGAAGCGTTACTCCACCGACTCTGTCGCTGACGACGCCAAGCTGGCTCTGGCCGGAATCTTCACGGCGCAGAACAAGCCGGAGCAGGCCCACAAGATCCTCGACGAACTTATGCAAGCTACCCGCGGCGGCGCAGCCAGCCAGGCGGCTTTCATGAAGCGCAACGAGCTTGAGCAGAAGTTCCCTCACCTGCGCACAAATACCCCTCCAATCCGCCCGGCCATGCCCTCATTCCCCACGAACATCCTGTCCACCGCGACTTCTGCCGTGAAACAGGCTTCTGCGGCCGGCACCAACCTGCTCAAGGCGGTCTCCAACGCCGTGGTTCAACCTAAAGCCCCTTGAGTAGAGCCCGTTCCGGGACGATTCTTGATCAGCGGGTTGACTCCCTGCCCCCTAAATCAATAGGGCCGGAAAGGTCGAACCGGATGTTGAAAACCGGAATCATATGAAGATTTGTATCATCGGCACCGGCTACGTGGGCCTGGTGACGGGCACCTGCTTCGCTGAGGTGGGGCATGATGTGGTCTGCGTTGATAACGACCCTGCGAAGGTCAAAATCCTCCGATCAGGTGGCATGCCCATCTATGAGCCGGGCCTCGCAGAAATGGTCAAACGCAACGTCGACGCGTCCCGCCTCCGCTTTACGGAATCCACTCCCGAAGGGGTTCAACATGGGGACGTGATTTTCATCGCGGTTCCCACGCCGCCTCATGCGGATGGCTCGGTCGATTTGAGTTTCATCGAGAAGGTCGCTCGTGAGATTGCCGGCTGCCTGACCCAACACAAGGTCGTGGTCGATAAGAGCACCGTGCCTGTGAAGACGGGCGACAAGGTGGTCGAGACCATCAAGCGCTATAGCAAAGGCAAGGTTGAGTTCGATGTCGTCAGCAACCCCGAATTCCTCCGCGAAGGTTTTGCAATCGAGGACTTCCTGAAGCCCGATCGCATCGTGATCGGCGTCCGGAGCGAGCGGGCGGTCGCGGTGATGCGGGAGCTCTACAAGCCCATCCCTGCTCCGTTGATTGTCACCGACATCAACTCCGCCGAGTTGATCAAGCACGCGGCCAATTCCTTCCTCGCCCTCAAAATTTCCTACATCAACGCCGTGTCCGCGATCTGCGAGGCCTCCGGAGCTAATGTGATCGAGGTGGCCAATGGGATTGGGATGGATGCCCGGATTGGCCGTCGCTTCCTCGACGCAGGATTGGGGTATGGGGGCAGTTGCTTTCCGAAGGACCTGAGCGCGTTTATCAAGATTTCAGAGCAGCTGGGGTATGATTTCCGGCTGTTGCGCGAAGTGCAGAGGATCAATTCCGACCAGATGGATCGGTTCCTCAAGAAGATCATTGAGACGCTCTGGGTGGCCAAGGACAAGACGCTGGGAGTGCTGGGTCTCGCCTTCAAGCAGAACACCGATGATGTGCGGCAATCGCCTGCCATTGACCTTTGCCAGCGACTGCTCGAAGAGGGGGCCCGGCTGCGCGTTTATGATCCACAAGCGATGGGGAAGGCGCGCGCGGTGCTTAAGGATCGCGTGGTCTACGTGGATTCGATGGACGATGTGGCGATTGGCTGCGATGCGCTGGTGATTGCGACTGAATGGCCGGAGTTCAAGAAGCTGAACCTCGCGCGGGCCAAGGAGGTCATGACCCATCCGATTCTTTTCGATGGAAGAAACCTCCTCGACCCCGCTGAGCTCCAAAGGTTGGGGTTTGTTTACAAGTCGATCGGACGGTAAGGCCTGCTCAGGCCAGGATGTCCCGGACCACGTTGCCGTGCACGTCTGTCAGACGCACGTCGCGGCCACCGAAACGGAAGGTCAGCTCCTCATGCCTGATCCCCAGTAGATGGAGAATCGTTGCATGGAGATCGTGCATCTCGAGCCGGTTCACCACAGCGCGGTATCCCCAATCGTCTGTTTCCCCATAGCTGATCCCGCCCCGGACGCCCCCTCCAGCAAGCCAGGCCGTGAAGCCAAACTCGTTGTGGTCTCGGCCATCGCTCCCCTGGGCAAACGGAGTCCGCCCAAATTCTCCCGCCCACACCACCAATGTCTCGTCCAACAGCCCTCTCTGATCCAGGTCCTGAAGAAGGCCGGCGATCGGCTGGTCGATGGCGCGGGCATTGTCACCATGATTCTTGGCGAGATTGCCGTGGGCATCCCATCGCTGATAGCCGTCCACCATCGGAATCGTCAGCTCCACGAAGCGCACTCCGCGTTCCACCATCCTCCGTGCCAACAGACACTGGCGGGCATAGGTGCGGGTATGCTCATAGGGCGCGTCGAACCCATAGAGCTGCTTGATGTGCTCGCTTTCGCCTCGAACGTCCAGGAGCTCGGGAATCGCAGTCTGCATTCTTCCCGCGAGCTCGAAGTTGGTGATCGCGGACTCCAATGCATCCACGGGCCCCGCCGTCTCCAGGTGGAGCCGGTTGAGCCGATGAGCCAAACGCCGTTTCAGCTCCTGGAGTCCATCACTGCTCTCAGCGGGCGCCACGTTCGCCAGGGGGGAGCCCTTGGCATTCAGCAGCGACCCCTGGAAAGACGCCGGAAGAAAGCCGCTGCCGAAGTTGTCCAATCCGCCGGAGGGGATTTGTCCGCCGTTGAGCACGATGTAGCCGGGCAGATCGCGGCTGGGGCTGCCCAGGCCGTATGCCACCCATGCGCCGATGCTCGGTCGTCCCTGCAATCCAACCCCGCTATGCAGGAAGTAATTGGCGCTGGTGTGCTCCGGAAAGTTCGAGGTCATGCTCTTCAAAATGCACAACCGGTCTGCCTGTGACGCAACGTGTGGAAACAGGTCGCTGATCCACGCTCCGCTCTGTCCATGCTGTCGAAACTTCCAATGCGACTTCATCACCTTGCCCACCTGCTCGAACTGTGTCTTCTCAAGCCGTCCGATGGCTTTTTGAGGGTCTTCGCCGTGGTGCTTTTCGAGGAGCGGCTTGTAGTCAAAGCTGTCCACCTGCGACACCGCCCCCTCCATGAAGAGAAAGATCACCGAACGGGCGGGGCCGGGTTGATGCGAAGGACGTGGCTTGAGAGGGAAATCACCATCCTTCGTGAAGTTGCCCGCCAGCAAGGAACCGGAACCCAGGCCTTGCCAAAGGGCCGAAAGCGCCAGCGCTCCGAATCCGTTGGAGGCTCGCCGCAGGCACTCGCGACGACTGATGCGTGGATCGAAGAACATCCCGCCCTGCGATTTGCCGGACAGGCTATTGGAGGTAAATGAATTCATTGGCTGTGTACAGGGTGTGAGCCAGCTCGCTCCAGTCCTCTGCGGCAGGTGTTCCTGATCCCTTCCGCAACCGGAGAACGTCACTCAGGGTCTCCAAACATGCGGTTTGCTCTGCGACGTCGGCGTCTCGCCCGAAGGCTGTTTGGAACAGCCAGTTCACCCTCTCCTGCCCCGAGGCATTCGGAAGCTCCTGTTCCATGCGGTGAGCCCACTTGCGCGCTTGCTCGTGGAAGAATGGATCGTTCATCAGAGCCAGCGACTGTCCGGGTACATTGGTCGTGTTCCGCCGACCCACCGTCGTGAACGGTGTGGGCACATCAAACGTCTGCATGAGGGTGGGGAGAAAGTTGCGTCGTATCGCCCCGTAGATGCTTCGACGTCCCTCGCCATCCAAAGGACCTCCCTTCTCCGGGCGACCCCGCCCTATCACGAACTCTGTGAGATGAACCATGACTGGCTTCCCACCAATGGTCCGATCGAGTCTCCCCGACACTGCCAGGGCCGCATCCCGTATCGCTTCTCCCTCGAGCCGTCGCACGGACATCCGCCGCAGCAACGCGTTCTCAGGGTCGAGTTCCTCCGACCGGGGGTCGGAAAGCTGGCTGGACATCGCAAACGTGGAGGACAGGGCAAGCCGACGGATGGTTTTCTTCATCGACCATCCGTCGCGATGGATGAAGGTCCAGGCCAGGTGATCGAGGAGTTCCGGGTGGGTGGGGCGGGTTCCGAGTTCCCCAAAGTTGTCCACGGTGGACACGATCCCGCGTCCGAAAACGTGATGCCAGATCCGGTTGACGGCCACCCTCGCAGTCAGCGGGTTCAAGGGATCGACAAGTTGTTGTGCAAGCTGCAGTCGGCCGCTGTTGTCGGCATCTCTGACGCTTTCGGCTTTCGTGAATGCGACGGGCAAGCGGCGCGGTGTTTGTGGCCCGGGTGTCGATGGCTTTCCTCGAAGGAGCAGGTGATCGTCCACACCCGTGCCTTCCAGCCAGGCAGGTGCCGTCTGAGATTCCCAATCGAGTCCGTCCGCAAGATCCTGATGACGGCGCGTTGCCTGATCGAGCCAACTCTGGAGCTGGACCGAGGCTTCGTTCGCAAACAGATTTCGGTTCTCGATCAACCAGTTGAACAACAGGGCGAAGCGCCCTGCCTCCAGAAGCCCTGAGTGTTCATCGCGACCTCTCCCCGCCAGGAGCGCCAGGCCGTTGGAGGAGACCGAGCGCGCGATTCCTGCAAGCTCCCCGGAGGCTGGCGACGCCCCCGCAGGCCACTCCACGGGTTGCCAGGTAGGGGCTGTTTCTGCATCCACCACCATCAACACCTCCATTTCACCCCGGCCTTCGGGTGAAAACTCCACGTGACCCCGGGCTCCGGCGTAGGGGCTTAGGTCATGCGTTACCCATTGAGGGATCGAGTTGCTGGCTGTGCCCAGGGTTGTGATGAGACGGCCATGGAGCGGCCCTTCCACCAGGATGTGCGACTCGACAGCCGCGTAGACCCGCGCTTGGCCTCGCAGGAGATAGTGAAGTTTGCCTGAGTTCAGGGTGAAGGTGCCTGTTCGAAGGATCTGGCCTGCGCGAGAAGCCCCCCCCAGCCTGCCTGGATCATTCTCGTTGCCCGAAGGCAGACGTAACCGATGCCAGAATGTATCCCGTCGCGCCGCACCCCAGGGCATCCATCGGATGGGAAGCAAAGCATCAGGATCGAGAACAAGCTCGCCCGCAGAAACAGGGCCGCCTCCAAAAGCCTCACCATCCGTTCCCCAAAAAGTTGCACCAGGTCGAGTGTAGTCCGCCTTGAGCATGCTCCCATGAGGTTTCCTGGCATCGAATTCGCCCAAAGGCTTCATCGCTTTGTCGAGCGCTGCTCTGAGCAGCCCCAGCCGATTTGAGTCCGATATCACCGACGGCATCGAAGTTTGTTCTGCCGAAGGGGCAATCAGGTTGGGAAGGTCTGAGAGCGCGGAGCGGAGGAACCGACTCAGGACGGGTTTCATCCCGTCGAGAATATCCGTGCGCAATGTCTGGAGTCGTGGGAAGGCCTGGCGATGTTCCTCCATGGTCTCAAACCGGGCCTGACGATAGCTGGCTCCAAGCAGGAAGCCGGTCATCCCGTAATAGTCCTCGGCACGGATGGGGTCGAACTTGTGATCATGGCATCGTGCGCAGGATACCGTAAGCCCCATGAACGTCTTGCTGAAGACATCCACCTTGTTATCAAGCCTGTCACAGGCGTCCTGCTTGATATCCACCGGCGAGTGAACCTCCTCGCCCAGGAAGGCCCATCCGGTCGCCAATACGGATTCGTTATGCCGACTCCCGGGTCGGAGTCGCGGCTTCTCCAGAAGGTCGCCTGCGAGATGCTCGATCAGGAGTTCTGAGTAGGGGAGGTCAAGATTGAAGGCTCGGATGAGATAGTCACGGTATTGCCACGCATTCGGAAGAATATAGTCGCCTTCGTGGCCCCTCGATTCGGCGTACCGCATGAGATCCATCCAGTGTCGGGCCCACTTTTCTCCATAGTGCGGGGACGCTAGAAGCTCATCCACGACTCTGAGCCGGGACTCCTGGCCGGAATTCCGGGTGAAGGCGAGAAGCTGATCGCGGGAGGGAGGGAGGCCGGTGATGAGAAAATGGACTCGACGCAGCCAAGTTTGCGGGTTGGCAGGAGGCGCTGGCTTGAGCTGGCGGGCTTCGAGCGTCGCGAGGATGAAGCGATCCTCATCGCACTGAGCCCACTCTTCATGGATCACCTTGGGCGGGGTCTGTGCCTGGGGAGTTGTCCAAAGCCAGGGGTTCTGCTTAACGCGCGAATCGATGTCGAACTTGCTTTTCTGATCCGCCAGCGAGCTGGCGGAGAAGGTGAAGAGCAAGAGCCACGCCGCGACTTGCATCGCGAACTGTGCAGACCAGATCTGGGCTTTGGTGACGGCCATAGTTGAAGCGGATAACTCGACGGAACGATTGCACGCTTTCTTCAAGGCCTTCAAGCACCGTTCCGCATCCTCCCTGGGCTTGGGCGCGGCTCGAAGTAGTTGGTGGGGACCCCGAGGTTACACCGCAGAGGGGAAGGACGCAGAGAAGAATTCCAATTCCGCTCTAAGCCGGAACGATTCAGTAGGACAGTGCAAAGTTCCGCATCAGACTCCTGCGGAGTGGGAGGCGTGAGGGGCGCGCGTATTGAATCGAAATACGTAAGCGACGAACAACGAAGCACTTTGCAAAAGGATCAAGCAAATGGCCGCTGGCCTGCTGAATTGTTCCGGCTAAGAATTCCTCTGCACCCTTCCCGTCTCCGCGGTGTAATGCTCTCTCCAAGCCCGCGAATCCTCGATCCGTCGTGCAGTCGCGGATTGGGAGTTTGTCGGGCAGGAGGGTGGTACAAAAGGAAGGGGGCCTCCGGGCCCCCTAACGGCCTCGCTGGAAACTCCACTGGGGAGCGGAGGCCTTTGGAGGCGCCAAAGAACCAAAACAGGGAGAAAGGGTCAAGCCTGGTTTTTCTCACCGTCTGTTTCCGGGCGCATCTCACATTCTCCCGATGCGACCGCCCTTCGTAATGGTAATCGCAATCGGCGCTTTTGCTGGCTGAACGCACGCGCTCTGCTCGGCAGTTGACCGACGGCCTGCTCCTACACATTATCCGCCATCGATTCGTGGCCCCGGGCTTTGTGGAACGGTGCGTTGTGAATGTGCGGTGGAGTCTGGCTTCATCAAGCCTCAACCAACTATTCCGTGTTACGTGGTCTCGAACATCATTCAATCACTGACCAAATAACAGTCATGTCAACTGAGTCCAAGTGCCCCTTTCAACACCTCGCTGGCGGCGGCCAAACAAATCGGGATTGGTGGCCTGATCAATTGCAGGTCGAACTCCTCAATCAGCATTCGTCGAAATCCGACCCCATGGGCTCCGGGTTCAATTACGCGAAGGAGTTCAACAGCCTGGACTTCCCAGCGCTTAAGAAGGATCTCGCAGCATTGATGACGGATTCGCAGGACTGGTGGCCGGCTGACTTTGGGCACTACGGGCCCCTGTTCATCCGCATGGCCTGGCATAGCGCTGGCACTTACCGCACCGGGGATGGACGGGGCGGAGGTGGGCGCGGCCAACAGCGGTTCGCTCCGCTCAACAGCTGGCCTGACAATGTGAGTCTCGACAAAGCCCGCAGACTGCTCTGGCCGATCAAACAGAAATACGGCAGCAAGATCTCCTGGGCCGACCTCCTGATCCTCGCCGGCAACGTCGCTCTGGAGACCATGGGGTTCAAAACCTTCGGGTTCGGAGGCGGCCGGGCAGACACCTGGGAACCTGACCACGATGTTTACTGGGGCCCGGAAACCACCTGGCTGGGGGACAAGCGTTACTCAGGAGATCGCGACCTCCAGAAACCCCTCGGGGCCGTGCAGATGGGCCTTATCTACGTCAATCCAGAAGGGCCCAATAGCAATCCCGACCCAAAGGCAGCCGCCAGGGATATTCGTGAGACTTTCGGCCGCATGGCCATGAATGATGAGGAGACCGTGGCGTTGATCGCAGGAGGCCACACTTTCGGCAAGACCCACGGCGCCGCCCCGGCATCGAATGTCGGTCCGGATGTCGAAGCAGCTCCCATCGAGGAGATGGGATTTGGATGGAAGAACAGCCATGGAAAGGGGCGGGGAGCCGACACAATCACCAGCGGACTCGAGGTCACATGGACCACCACCCCGACGAAGTGGAGCAACAACTTCTTCGAAAACCTGTTTGGCTACGAGTGGGAGCTGACAAAGAGTCCGGCGGGCGCCCAACAGTGGAGGCCCAAAGGGGGAGCTGGGGAGGGAACTGTGCCTCATGCGCACGATCCATCCAAGCGCATCGCTCCATCCATGCTCACCACGGATCTGGCGCTGAGGTTCGATCCCGCCTACGAGAAGATTTCACGGAGGTTCCTGGCCAACCCAGCCCAGTTCGCAGATGCGTTCGCGCGAGCCTGGTTCAAGCTGACCCACCGCGATATGGGACCCCGGGCATGTTACCTCGGACCTGAGGTTCCGAAGGAGGAACTCTCCTGGCAGGATCCAATTCCCTCGGTTAACCACCCCTTGGTGGACGCCCAGGACATCGCCGGACTGAAGTCGAAGATTCTGGCGTCGGGACTCACCGTCTCGCAGTTGGTTTCGACCGCATGGGCCTCGGCTTCGACATTCCGGGGTTCAGACAAACGTGGCGGGGCGAACGGCGCCCGTTTGCGTCTGGCACCTCAGAAGGACTGGGAAGTCAATCAGCCCGGGCAATGTGACCGGGTGCTCGGGGTATTGATCGGGATTCAAAACGCATTTAACGCCTCCGCAACGGGCGGAAAGAAACTGTCGCTGGCTGATCTGATCGTCCTGGCGGGATGCGCCGGCGTGGAACAGGCCGCTCGCAACGCCGGCCATTCGGTGACCGTGCCGTTTACTCCTGGGCGCATGGATGCATCGCAGGATCAGACCGATGTGGAGTCCTTCGCGGTGCTGGAGCCGCTCGCGGATGGATTCCGCAACTACCTCAAGCACTCCCATATTCCCTCTGCAGAGAAGCTGCTGGTCGACAAGGCCCAGTTGATGACTCTCACCGCACCCGAGATGACGGTGCTCGTCGGCGGACTGCGGGTGCTGGGCGCCAACTTTGCGCAAAGTCGCCATGGGGTGCTGACCCAACGGCCCGAGACGCTCACAAACGACTTCTTCGTCAACCTCCTGGATATGAGCACGGACTGGAAGGCCGTTAACAAGGAGGAGAATCTCTTCCAAGGAAGCGATCGGAAGACAGGCCAGCCCCGTTGGACCGCCACGCGAGCCGATTTGGTTTTCGGATCGAACTCGATATTGCGCGCGGTGGCCGAAGTCTATGGCAGCGCGGATGCCGAGAAGAAGTTCGTGGCCGATTTCGTAGCCGCCTGGGTCAAGGTGATGAACCTCGATCGCTACGATCTCGTCTCGCGTTAGATGACCCGGTTTCGAACGCGACCCCGCTCCCGCCGGGACGGGGTCCGTTCGCTGCTTCGTGATGGAAGTTCCCACCGATGACTGCCTGTTTTGCCCAAGGCAGCCCTCTGGAAGGCTCGTCACTCGTCACTCGCCTCGAAGGCGGACGCGCAGTTCGTTGTCCACCCTTGAGGGTGTGTCTTCCTAGCCCTCACCTGTGCATGAAACGCGCACGTGGGTGAGACTCCCAACGCGAAGAAACGGGCATAGCCCGGGCACCCTTCCGATCTCAAGGACTTCGTGTTTCACACGTCATCTCCGCCAGACACCTTCAGTGCGGAGCTTTTCCGTAGTCAACGCTGCCAGGCGAGCCACCGTTGCATCAGGCCCTTCACGAAGGGCGTCAGGCGGGTCTTGTTGTACAGGTCGCCAGTCCGTCGGATGGCTTCGGCTTGCGTCGGATAGGGATGAATCGTCGCACCGATGGTCTTCAGGCCAAGCTTGCCCTTCATCGCAAGCGTGAGCTCGCCAATCCACTCGCCTGCGTGGGCAGAAACGACCGTTGCGCCGACGATTTCATCCGTGCCCTTGCGAACATGCACACGCACAAAACCTTCGGTCTCACCGTCAAGAATCGCGCGGTCCACCTTGCCCAGCTCCTGAGTGAAGGTGTCCACTTCGATGCCCCGGGCCTTGGCGTCCCTCTCGTGAAGACCCACATGCGCAACCTCCGGTGAAGTGTAGGTCGTCCAGGGGATGATGAGGGAACTGACCTTGGCGCGACCCTTGAACAGGGCGTTCTGAATCACGATGCGAGCCATGAAGTCTGCGGCGTGAGTGAACTGATACGGGGAGCAGATATCGCCACAGGCGTAGATCCGCGGGTTGGTGGTTTGCAGACGGTCGTTGACCTTCACGCCCTTCTTGTCGAACTCGACCCCGACGGATTCCAGTCCGAGGCCCTCGACGTTTGGCGCGCGACCCACGGCAACGAGAACCTGGTCCACCAGCACGTCGTGACCTTGGCCGTGCGAGCCGACCTGCAGACGGACGCCGTTCGGATCCCTGGTGAGTGTGAGGTCTCTGCCGCAGCAGAGGATTTTGACGCCATCTCGTTGCAACGCGGTGCGAAGAACTTCGGCGGCATCGCGATCCTCCCGCGGCAGGATCCCGTGCTCCGTCTCGACCAGGAACACCTCCGAGCCGAAGCGCGCAAAGCTCTGCGCCATCTCGCAACCCACCGGACCCGCCCCGATGACGCCGAGACGCGTCGGCAGTTCAGTTAAGGAGAACAAGGTTTCGTTGTTGAGATGGGGAACATCCTTCAATCCGGGGATGGGTGGTGCGGCGGCGCGTGCGCCCGTGGCGATGACAGCCTTCGCAAAGCGCAGCGTCTGTCCACCCACCTCGATGGTGTCCGGACCGGTGAACCTGCCCGCGCCGAGGAAGACGTCCACGCCGATCTCGGTGAATCGTCGGGCTGAATCATGGGGGCTGATGTCAGCGCGCAACCGGCGCATCCGTTCCATCACGCGGCCAAAGTCCGCCGTCGTGCCGGGTGGAACATTCACTCCGAACTTCTCCGCTT
>VHDG01000053.1 GCA_016871475.1 Verrucomicrobiota bacterium | reverse complement strand
AGGCCGCCACCCAGGTTTCCGACATAATCGACTGCAGCCTGCAATGCGCGGTGATCGTTGCCGATGATGTCGGCATCCCGCAGCCCGACGGAGATGCGAACGACCGGCTGTGCATGCAATTCATTCTCCGCATGCTTCCGGCCCGCCTGGTCGGCCATGGCGTCGAGCGCACCCAGGAGCCCAAGCAGAGGGAGGAAGAGGGTCATGGATTTCATGAGCAGACTCTATTGGGTGCCGGCATGCAGGTCACGGAGAGTTTGCAGCGCAACCCGTGCGCTCCCCTGGAAGTCGGACGCGCAGTTCGTTGTCCACCCTTGAGGGTGTGCCTTCCAGACCGTTCCTGAGCAAGACCTGCGAAGGCTGCTCAACATGCGTGGGAAGGAAAACTGATCCGCGTTGTTTGGCATGCAGGGGCGAGGAATATGCAGAGAGAGTTTGGATCAGAATCAGAATCCTTCTCTGCGGCGCAACCTCGGCCACGATTG
Source organism: Verrucomicrobiota bacterium (assembly GCA_016871475.1). Classification (GTDB taxonomy): domain Bacteria; phylum Verrucomicrobiota; class Verrucomicrobiia; order Limisphaerales; family UBA11320; genus UBA11320. The sequence goes on along the minus strand of VHDG01000053.1, from coordinate 10,562 downwards.
GAACGATTACGATTACGAGGGAAGGGAAAGGGACGCGAGTTGGAAAAATGAGATGCGCCCTCCCCCCCGTGCGCTCGCCCGGGCGGGTAATCCTAAAACCTTAAGCGAGCAGATACTCCGAGATCCGCTCCACCTGGTGGGCCTCAGGCCCCGCCGCGACCAACGGTTCCTCCGGATTTCGAAAATCGATCCCTGCCAGGGAGGTGTAGGCATGGAAGATGTCCGTATTCTTAAGGAATCCGGCAAACTTCCCGGCGCCCGGCCCAAGGGCAAGGACCGGAACATGGTCCGAGGTATGCACCGTGCCCACGAAACCAATGCCCAGGTGGTTGGCCATCACATCCCCCAGCGCACATACATCCGCTTTGCGCATGTCGTGCAGGGATTCACCGGCATTGGAGAAATGCATTCGGAGGACTTCCGCCTTCCGGTAGGGCATCCGATAACCCGTGGCGGCACGAACGAGTTCAATGATCTCAGTTGGGGTCGCCACATTCTCCTCATCCTTCTTACGCTGAATGGCCTCGCGATCCTTCTGCTCGTTCGACTTGGCGGCTTCCTTCTTCTTTTCCTCCTCGTCGTCCTTCTCCACTTCGGGGGCATCGACGGCGGGACGGCGCTTCAAGGGCTTGTAGAGAGCCGCAAACGATGACTTCACATCCGCCACCCGCTTGAGGGCCTTGGTGCTGTCTGAATAGGAATCCCCCACCCCGTTGAGACCCAGGTTGGCATTCCCGTGATCCGTGGTCATCACAACCAGCGTCTCCGGGTATTGCTGTTGATACTGAATGCAAACGTCGATCGCTTCATCGAGGGCAATCTGATCCTGCAAGGCCGCGGCTGCGTCGTTGTTGTGGCATGCGTGATCGATACGGGCTCCTTCGACTTGCAGGATGAAGCGTTCCTCGCCTCCGAGTCGCCGCAGGGCGGCGGCAGTCATGGAAGCCAGGGTGGGTACATCAGCCCGGAGCTTCGCATCCGCCACATGATCCAGCGCGTAGGGAAGATGTCCCGGTGTGAACACTCCCAGCCAGGGCATGCCGGTGGATGCCACCGACAGTTCCGATTGCGTGCGCATCACCCTGTACCCGGCGCTGCCGAACTCCGCGAGGAGATCGCGTTTGTCCAACCGGTAATCCTTCTCGAAATGCCTCCCTCCCCCGCCCAACAGGACTTCAATCCGACGTTCCAGATATTGCTTGGCGATGGCCGTTCCCATGCCCCGCTTGCTGACGGCGGTCGCAAAGCCTGCCGGAGTGGCGTGGGTCAGTTCCGCAGTGGTCACCAGCCCACGCTTCCAACCCGCCTGCCCGAACAGCTCATAGAGAGTTTTCAAGGCCACGCCCTTGCTCGTCTGGTTGATCACCCCGTTGTTCACCCGGACCCCGCTCCCCCAGCTGGAAGCGGCGGCGGCCGAATCCGTCACCAGTGAGTTCAACGACCGCGTCTCCATCCAACCCATCCTCGCGTCTTCACGGCGACACAACGCCATCCAAGTCAGCCCCCGGCCTCGTGTGATGAGGGACAACTGATCGGCACAGCTAAGCGTACCGGCACTCATACCATCGCTCACGATGTGAATGATGCGGCTTGGCTTCTGCCCTGCCTCTGCCTTGTCTGAGCCGGAAGAACGGGCAACAAACGGCGCAGCGGCCGTCGCGGCCGCCACGAAGGAGGCCCTCTTGAAGAATCGACGTCGATTGGTATCCATGTGAGTTAATTTAGCAGGGAATGTCCCTTTGATAGTTGAAAATGCGGTTGGTGGTTTAGCTGCCGAGCTGACAGGCTCGGCGGTGAAAATGAAAAACCAAACCACACAACCACATGAAGAAAGACAAGCGTAACGAGCTGGCTGAAGCCAGTTCGAAATCACAAGAATCGAGAATGAGTCTGCAGCTCGACCTGCCCGCTCTGGACCTGATCCTGGAGACCAAGACGCAGATCGAAGCCCTCAGTGCACAAGCCGGGCTGACCATCATCCAAAGCCTCATGAGCCAGGAAATCCAAGAGCGCTGCGGACCGTGGGGGTCGCAGAACGCCTTCAGTCACGGCAGCCAGCAAGGGTTCATCGTCTATGGCGGGCGCAAAGTTCCAATCACCAAACCCCGACTGCGGAGTAAAGCAGGTCAGGAACTGCCTTTGGAAAGCTATCAGGCCTTTCAGCAAGACGGTCAAATGCAGCGGGCTGTGGCTCGGAAGCTGATCCGCCAGGTTTCAACCCGCGATTACGCCGGAGCCATCGATCAATGCCTGGAGGGCTATGGCGTGGGCCGCTCCAGCGTCAGCCGCCAGTGGAAAGCGGCCACCGCTGCAGAGTTGGAAAAGCTTTGTCAGCGTCCAGTGCCGGCGGACATCAAGGTCCTGCTCATCGACGCCAAGTATTTCTGTCAGGAATGCCTCGTGGTGGCTCTGGGGGTCGATTCCACGGGTGCTAAACACGTTTTGGGACTCTGGCATGGGTCGACGGAGAACAGCACCGTGGTGAAGGCTTTGCTCAATGATCTGCGGGAACGTGGACTCAACACCGAGGCGGCAATGCTGGTGATCCTGGATGGATCCAAAGCGTTGCATAAGGGGGTCAAAGAGATCTTTGGAGGATTGGCACTCATCCAACGATGTCGGGTTCACAAGATGCGCAACGTGCTCGAACATCTTCCCAAGGAGAAACGAGCTCAAGCAGCCTGGCGTCTGCGAGGGGCGTGGTCCAAGCCTACAGAGCAGGAAGCTTTGAAAGAACTGCGTAAAGTTATCTTGTGGCTGGAGGGCATCAGTCCGTCTGCAGCGCGCAGTTTGGAAGAAGGGCTGGAGGAAACACTCACCCTCCAAAGCCTCGGTCTAAAAAAGGATCTGCTGCTGAGCTTCAATTCCACCAACTTGATCGAAAGCTGCTTTTCGCGAACGGAGAGTTGGACTCGACGCGTGAAAAGGTGGCGGGACGCCAAGATGGTCATGCGCTGGGGAGCGGCTGCGCTCCTCGTTGCTGAGAAAGGATTCCGCCGTGTTCGAGGGTGCGATCAAATGCCCTTACTCATCCAGGCTTTGGCCCTTCATCAGTCCAAGCTTGAGAAAAGTCTCAAAGCCGCGTAATGAAACTTTCCACCAACCGAGTTTCAACTAAACGGGGGACGTCCCCAATTTAGCAACACAAGCAGGATAGGTCATCCGGGACCCTCATGGCCTGGAGGTTTTCATCACACCAATAGTGTTAGAAACTTCGAAAAATGCCTCAAGTTAATTGAAGATTATTAGAGATCTGAATGCAGCTCCTGCTCGGAGGCTTTTGTCGGACTGGCGCGAGGTCCCGCACCCCGCCTATTGTTGAGAGGATAAGAAATTCCCCTGAAAACCGCCCGGTTCGGAAATCAAGCGCTACTATACTAAGGCCCCCTGCGCCAGAGGTATGTTCCCACGCTCCGCGGAGGCAGCGTCGCTTCGAACTGCTGGTCCCTATAATTGACAAGAAATGTTGAGTCTCTCGGACTCGCGTTGGCCACCACCAGCACGACCTGACCGTCGGGGTTAAGGAACGCGACCTGTCCGAACCCGCGCGAGCGGCGGGCGACCGACTCCACGCGCACGGCTCCCCGTTGGATAAACCTCATGAACTGCCCGTAGAGAAAGTAGTCCGACCGGTACTCGGTCTGAAGCGTGTCGCGGTTCAGCACCACGATGGTCGGGGAACAGTCGTGGAAGCCCGAGACATTCGGCTTGCCGCGGTGATCGATCATCGTGACCCACGCGTTGTAACTCTGAGCCCGGTTTTCGAAGAATGAGATCATTTGAAGAGCACCCACGACCCCGAAGACCGATCCTTCGGTGAAGTAAATGGACTTCTGGGGAAACTCCCGGTGCAGCGTGAGCATTCCGGAAGGCTTGCCCACGTAATGGTGGAACGCAGCGCCCTCCACATACTGCGCTGCCGCAGGATCCCGGAAAAGGGTCGCCGGGAAACCGGGGTTGTCGAAGTTGTGATCAAACCCCCAGATCAGGGTTTGGATGCCCCGGGATCGGAACAAGGGGCCGAGATGGTCCCGGATAAAATCCCTCTGCTGTTCGGCAGTCCAGAGGCAGCTGGGATAGGGTTCCGGGCCGAACTCGGGTTCGTTCTGAATGGTGAGGGCATGGATCGGAATTCCCTCAGCACGATACGCCTCGATGAAGCGAACCAGATACTCCGCAAAGTAAGGGTGGCATTCGCGTCGCAAGAAACCGCCTCCGTACTTGCGGTTGGTCTTCATCCAGGGCGGCGGAGTCCAGGGGGAGGCGAAGAACCGCAGTTGCGGGTTGAGGCGCTGCGCGATTCGAATTGCGGGCAGAACGTAGTCGCGGTCCCGCTCGATCGAGAACTTCTGCAGGCGGGGATCCTCCTCTCCCGGCGGGAGGTCGTTGTAGGTGTAGAACGGACCTGGGGCGAAATCCGAGGTTCCAATGCAAATGCGCATCAAGTTCATACCGATGCCGCGGTCCGGATGCACCACGCGTTCCAGGACCGTTTCACGCGTCTCAGGCGGTAGCAGGCTGAGGTTGTAACAGGTGCTGTGCTCGAGCGAGCTTCCCAACCCCAGGATGCTCTGGTGCCGGACCGAGTCGTCGATGCGGATGCTGCTTCCAGCGGATCGACGCGTCGGCCCCAGTGCAAGATTCGGCTGGGGGGACAACTGCTGCTTCAGATCCTCCGAAGACACCCAGGAAGTCACGGTTGCCGGCGCAGCGGCTGATTGCGTTGTATTATCGGGCGCTGCTGCCGTGTGGGCCAGGCCGCCTAGAAAAAGACTCCCGAAGAATGCAGCCCACCGGGTGGGAAGCTGATACAGGCCGGAAGCCAGGCTGGTTCGCTGCGAGTGATTGCGGGGACGATTCATGCCTGACACTGATCCAACGCCCGTGCAGAAATCAAGGCGCAGGCTGCATCGCGAGACCAGAGAGGGGCATCTCGAAGTTGTTGGTGAGGACCCCGAGGTTGCACCGCAGCCAACAAAGTCGCGGTGGATATTGATCCGGGGGTCCGTGATTTGCCGGGCTGCGCACTTGATTCTGGCATGAAGAGGCCTTTAGGGTGATTTCCGACGTAACCCTTGCTGGCTCCGATGCCTCTGAAGTGGCGGTGCCAGCATTCCGTAGCACCTAACGAAAGGCTCATTGTGTCGATGGTCACGCCGGTGGACTCGAAATCAGACTCCAAAGCAATCGAACGTCAGACGGTGGAACAGCTCCAGCAGGGGCGGTCCCGGATTCTTGCGGAACTTTCCAAAACAATCGTCGGCCAGCACCAAGCCATCGAGCAAATCCTCATCTGCTTGTTCTCCGGAGGTCATTGCCTCATCACCGGCGCGCCCGGCCTCGCAAAGACTTTGCTCGTCAAATCGATCGCCCAGGTGTTTCAGCTTCGCTTCCAGCGAATCCAGTTCACCCCGGATCTCATGCCGGCTGACATCACGGGAACTGAAGTGCTCGACACGACATCCGAGGGGCGACGCATGACCTTCGTGAGAGGCCCGATTTTCGCGAACATGATTCTGGCGGACGAAATCAATCGAACCCCGCCCAAGACCCAGGCCGCACTGCTGGAAGCCATGCAGGAACACCAGGTGACGGCCGGCGGGGTCAAGCACGTGCTGGATGAACCGTTCTTCGTTCTGGCAACTCAGAACCCGATTGAGATGGAGGGCACTTACCCCCTGCCCGAAGCCCAACTCGATCGTTTCATGTTCAATGTCGTCATCGACTACCTCCCGGAGGACGATGAGGTCAAAGTCGTGGCACAAACCACATCCGGCCAGAGCGAGCCCCTGACCCCGCTCTTCACGGGAGACGATGTGCGTCGGTTCCATGAAATCGTCAGAAAAGTGCCGGTTGCCGAAGATCTGGTGCGAAAGGCGGTTCAACTCGCCGCTTCATCCCGACCCCGGCAAAAAGGGACACCCGAGTTCGTAGATCAGTGGGTCAACTGGGGCGCGGGTCTCCGCGCGGCCCAGAATCTGATTCTGGGGGCGAAAGCCCGCACGCTTATCCACGGCAGGCCTCACGTAACCGCCGCGGATATCGACGCCCTTGCCCTCCCCGTGCTTCGGCATCGAATCCTGCTAAACTATCGAGCGGAGGCCGATGGAACGACCGTTGAGCAAGTCATCCAGCGGCTTGTAGAGCGGGGTTCGGGGAATAAGAGCGCGTAAGCAGGCCGATAGCCGGGCTTATACTTTTTCGCGCCGGTTGACGGTGCTGAGATGGTGCGGCTAGAAAGTGGTTGCAGGCGCCCCGGCAGCGGGTGCGACCCAGCACACCTAACGTCCATGAAATTCATCACACGTCTGTGGGGATCATCGTTGGGCAAGAAATACCTGATGGCGTTGTCCGGGATCGCCCTTTGGTTTTTTGTCATCGGGCATCTTCTAGGCAACCTTCAGGTTTTTCTCGGCCCGGATAAGATCAACACCTATGCCGCTTTCTTGAAGTCGCAGCCTGGCCTTCTTTGGGGTGCGCGACTGGGTCTGCTGGCCATGGTCGCTCTCCACGTGAGTTCTGCAATCAGCCTCACGAACCTCAACCGCAACGCTCGCCCTCAACCCTACGGACACCCCCGCGCCCCCTTCGGATCCTCCTATGCCTCCCGTACGATGATGATGAGCGGCCTGATCGTCGCCGCATTTATCATCTATCATCTCCTTCACTACACCGTTCAAACCCCTGCGGTGAATCTGACTGGAGTGGACTTCTCCGAGTATCAGGAGGCGGTGGGAACCACAACACGGCATGATGTTTATCGCATGATCATCATCGGCTTCCGCCATCCTTTGGTGAGTTTGTTCTACATCGTAGCCGTCGGTTTGCTTTCCCTTCACCTGAGCCACGGCCTTTCCTCGATGTTCCAGTCTCTCGGCATCACTCGATGGTCCAAGACTGGACGTGACTGTCTGGCACGGACAGCGGGTCTGATCACCTTCGTGGGTTATGCCTCGATTCCGGTCGCGGTGCTTCTCGGGCTCGGAAAGGAGGTTGTGAAGTAACATGGCACAATTGAATTCCAACATCCCGGCGGGGCCACTGGCTCAGAAGTGGGAGAATCACAAGTTCTCCTCCAAGCTCATCAACCCCGCCAACAAACGGAAATACAAGGTCATCGTCGTCGGGGCCGGGCTCGCAGGATCCTCCGCGTCTGCAACTTTGGCGGAGCTGGGCTATCAGGTTGAAAACTTCGTCTTCCATGACAGCCCGCGCCGGGCACATTCCATCGCAGCTCAGGGTGGGGTGAACGCGGCCAAGAACTATCAGAATGATGGGGACAGCGTTCGCCGACTTTTCTACGACACCATCAAGGGCGGCGATTTCCGGTCGCGCGAAGCGAATGTGCACCGGCTGGCGGAAGTCAGCGTCAACATCATCGATCAATGTACGGCCCAAGGGGTGCCCTTTGCGCGGGAATATGGCGGCATGCTGGACAACCGATCGTTTGGCGGCGCGCAGGTTTCCCGGACGTTTTACGCGCGAGGCCAGACGGGACAGCAGCTCCTGCTGGGAGCGTATTCCGCGCTCTGCCGTCAGATTGGTCTCGGATCGGTGAAGTCCCACACTCACTCAGAGATGCTCGACCTGGTGGTTGTGGACGGTCATGCGAAAGGCATCATCGTGAGGAATCTCCGGACGGGTGAGGTTACGCGTCATGCAGCAGATGCGGTGGTGCTTGCCACCGGGGGCTACGGAAACGTCTTCAATCTCTCCACCTACGCACGCGGTTCAAACACCACGGCCATCTGGCGGGCTTACAAGCGTGGGGCTTGTTTTGCCAATCCATGCTACACGCAAATACATCCCACGTGCATTCCCGTCAGCGGCGATTACCAGTCGAAGCTGACCTTGATGTCGGAGTCCCTGAGGAACGACGGCCGGATTTGGGCTCCGAAGAACAAGGGGGACAGGCGGTCTCCGCAGGAAATTCCTGAGGAGGAGCGGGATTACTATCTGGAGAGGAAATATCCAAGCTTTGGAAACCTCGCCCCTCGCGACATCGCGTCACGCGCCGCCAAGCAAGTCTGCGACGAGGGACGGGGAGTCGGCGAGTCTGGTCTCGGGGTGTATCTGGACTTTTCGGATGCCATCGCACGCCTGGGTGAGGACAAGATCCGCGAGCGCTACGGGAATCTATTCTCGATCTACCGGGAGATCACCAACGAGGATGCCTACAAGACGCCGATGCGGATTTATCCGGCGGTGCATTACACGATGGGCGGCCTGTGGGTGGATTACAACCTGATGAGCAATCTCCCCGGTTTGTTTGTGCTGGGAGAGGCGAACTTTTCCGACCATGGAGCCAATCGCCTCGGAGCATCGGCATTGATGCAAGGATTGGCGGATGGCTATTTTGTGCTTCCTGCGACGATCGCGACGTATCTCGCATTGCAGGACACTGGAAAACGCCCGAAGACGGAGCATCCTGCATTCAAGGATGCCGAGTTGAACACGATGGCTGACATCAAGAGGATGCTGGACTGCAAGGGCGGACGAACTCCGGCGGCATTCCACAAGCAACTCGGAAAGATCATGTGGGAATACTGTGGGATGGCCCGGAGCGAAGCTGGCTTGAAGAAAGCGCTGCAGCTTCTTCCTCAACTGCGGGAGGAGTATTCGAAGGATTTGAGAGTTACGGGCAGCACATCCACGCTGAACCAGTCCTTGGAACAAGCGGGGCGGGTGGTGGATTTCATTGAGCTTGGAGAATTGTTGTGCCGTGACGCCCTTGCGCGTGAAGAATCCTGCGGCGGGCATTTTCGAGAGGAGCATCAGGAGGACGGGGAATGCAAAAGGGACGATGATCGATTTGCCCACGTGGCAGCCTGGGAATACACAGGTGCGGGGCAGACACCGGTCCGGAACGTCGAGCCCCTTGTTTACGAAGAGGTCAAGATGGCCACGCGATCCTATAAATAAGATATTCGAGCCTCCCCTATGAAAGTTCGACTCAAAGTCTGGCGGCAATCAAATCCAGGGACTCCTGGTGCGTTTGAGGAGCACGAGACCCCGGACATCAACCCCAACATGTCCTTCCTCGAGATGCTCGACGTGGTGAATGAGGATTTAGCATCGAAGGGACAGGAACCGATCGCCTTTGATCATGACTGTCGTGAAGGCATATGCGGCACGTGCTCGCTGGTGATTGATGGCAAGCCTCATGGCCCCCACCAGGGCGTGGCCACCTGCCAGACCTACATGCGCAGTTTTTCGGATGGCGACATGATCACCGTGGAACCCTTCCGGGCGGCGCCGTTTCCGATCATTCGGGATCTCGTGGTGGACAGGAAGGCATTCGACCGGATCATGCAGGCCGGCGGATTTATCAGCGTCCGGACCGGGAACGCACCGGATGCGAATGCGATTCCTGTTCCCAAAATCGCGGCGGATTTGGCAATGGACGCTGCCCAGTGTATTGGGTGCGGAGCTTGCGTGGCCGCCTGCAAGAATGCGAGCGCCATGCTCTTTGTATCAGCCAAGGTCTCGCACCTGGGGCTGTTGCCCCAGGGACAGCCGGAACGTCAACGTCGCGTGCTGGCGATGGTGGAAGCCATGGACAAGGAGGGATTTGGAGCGTGCACTGTCACGGGTTCATGTGAGGCGGTTTGCCCGAAGGAAATCAGCCTCGACTTCATATCGCGCATGAACCGCGACTATGGCCGCTCCCTACTCCAGGGCGAACCGGGTCGAAAAGCCGGCGCGAGCGATGAGGCCTAGCCAGAGAGGAGTTCCTTCCTCTTCACGAACGCCGGCACCCAGGGTATCCATGGAGACACCTCATCCGTTTAGGGGATTGGGGCATGTGAAAATTCCAGGTCATTGACACTCAAAAGGCGCAATGGCCAAGTGTGCACTGCAGCAGCAGACGCAGGGCGGGAAAAGCCATCCCCGGAGGGAAAGCTCAGTTAGATCGCACCTCAGGGCCTGGGCATGAGGAAGCGGGTTAAGGCTTGTGGATTTAGAGGTAGGCGGGGAAGAAGAAGAGTTAAGAGGCCTGAAACTACAGCCAACGCTGTGAGTTACTGATCTGCTCCTTTGAGCCAATACTGACAACCAACTTGGGAACATCCGGCCTCGACCTGTTAGACAGGGGGGCTACATAGATGTTTGGAGAAAAACTGGCGGCTACCTACTCTCGCGGAAGCTATACAACCACTACCATCGGCAAGACTGCGTTTGACGGCCGAGTTCGGAATGGGATCGGGTCGGACCACAGCTTTATGGCCACCAAAAATGTTTAGAACAGCCGTTCTCTGATAACTACACGTAGATTAATTAGAGCCAATGTCCACTGGCTTGCCGTTTAAAGTGAAACGATCAAGCCGCACGACCTATTAGTATCAGTCCGCTGAACGCGTTACCGCGCTTACACGCCTGACCTATCAACCCGGTAGTCTGCCGGGGGTCTTTAGGGACTTGCGTCCGGGAAACCGTATCTTGGGATGAGCTTGGCACTTAGATGCTTTCAGCGCTTATCTCTTCCGCACATGGCTACGCAGCGATGCCCCTGACGGAACAACTGCCACACCAGAAGTGCGTCATTCTCGGTCCTCTCGTAC
>VHDG01000052.1 GCA_016871475.1 Verrucomicrobiota bacterium | reverse complement strand
ATCCCGGCTCCGCCGGAATTGATCGAGCATGCAACTGAGCTGATTCGGCGTTTTCCTGAATGTTTTTGGTTTCGCCACCCGGCCGCCAAACTCCAACACCTATCAGACATTCGCCTCGTCATCGAACATCTGAGGGAGTATGGCGGCTGGCAGGCTTGGCGATCTGCCCAGGAACTGCACCTATGCCTCTCACCAATCTATAAAAAGAACTTAAAATAGCCTGGATCGAAATGAGTGACACGGCGGAAGCAAGAATGACCGAGCTGGCGGACACCCAGCCAACCCTGCCCATCGGCGTGGCGTTCGTGGATGAGTCAGGCCGCCCGGGCTGGATCGGAAGCAATCCCACCCTCAAGATTCATGCCCCGTCCATCCGCGGCTGCTGGCCCACGGTCCACTGAGAAGTGCATAGATGTAGACGACGGCTTCTCTGCGCAACACCTTGTGGCCTTCCTCGTCGGTGAAGCAGACGAGGCCCGAAATCACCAATTCGCGTTTGCCATCACCATCAAGGTCAACGAACTCGACTTTCAGCATCTCGTTTTCGCAATAGCTGCCATCGTTGTTCCTAGCGAGGGAGGAAGGTTTTGAGTTATTCCTCGAATTTTTTCTGCATTTCTGCACTCTAATTACCCATGTTCACCCACAATCCATCCGTGCCCAGCAATCCGAAGCACCACCCAATCCTGAAAAGAGGAATGACAAGCGCGGATAGCGCGGATTACGCAGATGTTAAGAAGCTTATGGCTGGAGGCCCGTTCACCCAGTGGGTGAAACCACATGGATCGGCAATCTCTTCATTATCCGCGTCATCCGCGGTCTTCACTTCTGAATTTGGGACAATGACGCCCTGCCCACTTCGGCTATCCGCAAGAGTCGCTCGACCCCTCGCAGGAATGGTCTTCGGAGCCCTAGCCATGGGTCTTGTTCTCCTTGGGCCAACAGCGCACTCCGAGGATACCAAGGCGCCAAAACGATTTATCGCGGCGGACTACTCCACACGCCGTCTGGGTGCCGTGTCCATGGATGGCAAACTCGAGTGGGAACTGCCGATCCGGGACATCCATGACCTGTGGATCCTCCCCAACGGCAACCTGCTGCTTCAAACCAACTGGACACGGGTGCTGGAGCTCAGCCCTGATCGCAAACTCGTCTGGTCATATGACTCCGCAACCATGAATGGGAACTCAGGGCAGAAGGTGGAGGTGCACGCCTTCCAACGACTTGAGAACGGCCTGACCATGATCGCGGAAAGTGGTCCAGGACGAATCATCGAAGTCGATCGGGAAGGCCGCATTCAACACCAGATCCAACTCAAGAGAGCCAAACCCGATGCACATCGCGACACACGTCTGGCGCGCAAACTGAAAAACGGAAACTACCTCGTGGCGCAGGAGGGAGAAGGAATGGTTCGCGAATATGATCCAAAAGGATCTGTGGTCTGGGAATACGATGTGAAATCTCAGGTCTATGCGGCCGTTCGGCTCGACAATGGAAACACCCTGATCGGTGCCGGTGGAGGAAGTCGCGTGCTGGAAGTATCCAAACAGGGTCAGGTCGTGTGGAGCGTTGAGAAACAAGACATACCCGGTGTGACCCTCGCCTGGGTCACCCATGTCGACCGACTTCCAAACGGGAACACCACCATCGTGAATTGCCACGCCGGTCCCGAAAACCCGCAGTTCCTTGAGATCACCCCGCAAAAGAAAGCGGTCTGGGCCTTCAAAGACTTCAAGAACTTCGGCAACTCGACGCCCGTGGTGAAAATCCTTCCTTAGCGATGTCCATTGCCCGTTCAGGCCCCTCAATGCTCCTCGGAAGAATGTCATTTCGTTCCTGGGTGCACCTGATGGTCCTGGTCTCAACATGGACCGCGGGCATGTGGAGCTTGTCGTCGATGGCTGGCACCGAGGTCGATACCCGGTCCGCGACGTCCAACTGGTGGGCGTTTAAACCCGTGACCCGCCCCGTTCCACCCAGCGGATCTCTCCATCCCATCGATGCATTCATCGCGGCCAGGCTCAGGGAGAAAAAGCTCCAGCCCAATCCACCCGCGAGCCCCAGAGAAAAAGTACGCCGCCTCTTCTTCAATCTAACGGGACTGCCTCCCTCCTACGAAGAAGTCGAAGCCTTCGAAAAGAACCCTTCACCGGAGGCATGGAGGGCATTGATTGATCAACTGCTGGCGAGCCCCCAGTACGGAGTTCGATGGGCACGCCACTGGCTCGATGTCACCCGTTTCGCCCAAAGCACGGGCTATGAACGTGACGCTGAGAAGCTCTTCGCCTGGCGCTACCGAGACTATGTCGTGGACAGTCTGAACACCGACAAGCCCTACGATCGATTCGTTCGCGAACAGCTGGCAGGGGATGAAATGATCGAGAGGAAAATGGCGCAGTCGGGAGCCAACGCGGTTTCAGACCAGGAACGCAGAGCGGCACTGACCGCAACAGCCTTCTATCGCCTGGGTGTTTATGATGACGAGCCGGACGACAAGCTGCTGGCTGAGTATGAGGAGTTGGACGATGTGATGAACACGATTGGAGCCAGCTTCCTGGGACTCACTCTGGGCTGCGCTCGATGTCACGAGCATAAGTTCGATCCCATCTCGCAGGCCGATTACTATTCGATGCTGGCATTCCTGCGAGGCGTCCGCTTGTCGGAAGCCCCGAAACAGCAACTTGAATCCTCCATCCTGCTTCCGCTGGCGCGGCCGGAGGAAATTGAGACCTTCAAGCGTCGACAGCAGGAACGTATCGCTGAACTGCAGGCCCAGTTGGGTGACAACCCCACCGCCGAAGCCAAAAAGCAGGCCGAAGAGGAGCTGACCAAAACCCGCTCCATGGGGCCGGATTGCGACTGGACACTTGGCGTCAAGGAAACCACCAACGCTCCAGCCACGGTGACGGTCCTGAAACGCGGCAACCCACGAAGTCCGGGTGAGGAGGTAAAGCCATCCTTTCTCGGAGCAATCGACAGCGGATCAGTGTTCGATTCCTCCTCAACGAGTTCCGCAGGACGTCGCACCGCACTGGCGGACTGGATCGCGAGCCCCAGGAATCCGCTGACAGCCAGAGTGATTGTGAACCGCATCTGGCACCATCATTTCGGACGGGGGATCGTCTCCACCACCACCGACTTCGGCCGCGCGGGCACCCTTCCCACTCACCCGGAGTTGCTGGACTGGCTTGCTTCAGAATTTGTGAGCAAGGGCTGGTCGATCAAGGAACTGCATCGGGTGATTCTGACTTCTGAGACCTGGCAACGCTCCTCGGCGAAGAGCAACGCTGAGGCAAATTTAGTGGATCCCGGAAATGAACTGCTCTGGCGACAGAACCTGAGGAGGCTGGACGCCGAGGTCCTTCGAGACATGGTTCTGAAGGTGAGCGGAAAGTTGAACCTCGAGATGGGAGGGCGCGGCTTCTTTCCAAAGCTCTCGGGGGAGGTTCTGGCGGGAGGATCACGTCCCGGAATGGATTGGGATATTTCGACGGAATCGCAACGTTCCAGGCGCAGCCTCTATATGTATATACGTCGCACCAGCCTTGTTCCGATCATGGAGGTGTTCGACTACAGCAATGCCACATCTCCCCTGGGTGAGAGAGTCGCCACCACCGTCGCTCCACAGGCGTTGATGATGTTGAACGATGAATTCCTGCAGCAACAGGCGAAGGCCATGGCTCTGAAACTGGAAAGCCAATCACCAGCCGGTTTGAAGCAAGATCGCATCGAATCCCTATGGAAGTGGACGCTGGCCAGAAAACCCTCGCCCATGGAGCTGAGCGAAGCTCTGGCTTTTCTGGAACGTGAGACAAAAGAGCAGGCGGAGATCAGAACCCGGATGACATTCCGGCCCGAGACGCCCGACACGCTTTATGTGAATTTTTTCAACAAGCTAACCCAGGACAGTTTTCTCTCTGGACCGGAGAACGGATGGGAACGGCATCGGGGGCGATGGCCGAAGGAGTATGAGGCGAACAAGACATTGGAACCTGGGCAGGGTCCTTTCGCGCTGGCCAAGCAAACCCAAACCACCAACGGCCTGATTCAGGTGAACATCACGCCGCACATCGGTTCGGAGTGTTCCTCGATCCTTTTCCGTGCGCGGGCAGATCAAGAGCGATCGCTGGGGTATGAGCTCGCGCTTCATCCAGCCGCAAACCAGGTGGTGCTGCGCTGGCATAGTCCGACTTCGTCCGTGGATCTCGCACATTGCCCCGCGCCGATTAAGCCCGGTTCCCCACTGTCCGTGAAAATCCGGTTCGAAGGACCTTCGATCCAGATCTGGACGGGCTCAAAAACTCTGAACACACCTCCGGATCTTCAAGTAACCCATGACCAGTTACCGCTGGTGGGTGGCCAGGTGGGGATCCGCGTGTGGGGTGCGGCGGGAAGTTATGAGCAGTTCAGCCTCACAACACCCGAGAGGACCTGGGACCTTTCAGAACATTCTGTGGATCGAACCCCCGAGCAACGAGCCTGGGAGAACCTCTGCCTGCTTTCCCTCAATCTCAACGAAGCTGTTTATGTCGACTGATACTTCGACCGGTCCCTCCACTGCCCGAAGCCCTCTTTGCACGGGACATCGACGCGAGTTTCTCTGGCAGATGGGAGCTGGTTTTGCAGGCATGGCATTGACCTCAATGCTTGATGCGGATGGGTTCTTCAACTCACCAGCGGTGGCGGCGGAAGTGGGATTGGATCCGCTTGCTGTCAGGCCGCCTCACCTGGGTGGGAAAGCCAAAGCCTGCATCTTCCTCTTCATGTACGGAGGGCCTAGTCAGATGGACCTGTTCGACTACAAGCCCGAGCTCAACAAGCGGGATGGGCAAACAGCGTCGCTGGAACAACGTCGCAATGACGTGAAACCCGGCAAGCTCCTAGGATCGAAACGGAAATTCGCCCAGTTCGGCCAATCGGGGCAATGGTGTTCCGATGCATTGCCCCAACTGTCTGCGCACATGGACAAGCTGGCGGTCATCAAGTCGCTTTACTCTGATTCCTTTGCTCATGGTTCGGCGATGATTCAGATGAACAGCGGTCGTGTGATCCAGGGATGGCCCTCGCTGGGATCGTGGCTTGGGTATGGCCTGGGGAGCATGAACAAGAATCTGCCGGGTTACGTGGTGATGCTGGATCCCCGGGGAGGACCGATCAGCGGTGCGGCCAACTGGGCCAGTGGTTTCATGCCCGCGGCTTTTCAGGGCACGGTCTTTCGCGCCCAAGGCAATCCGATCCTTAACCTGGATCCTGCCTCGGGCCGCCCGGAGCCCATGCAGCGTGAGCTGGTGGACTCGATTAACCGGCTCAACACGGAGCACCTGCGATCCCGGCCGGGGTGGACCGAACTCCAGGCAAGGATTGCGAGCTACGAGCTGGCCTTCCAACTCCAACGCGCCGCTCCGGAGGCGTTGGACCTCACCCAGGAAGACCCTCGCACTCTGACGGCATACGGAATTGATCAACCCAAGCCCACCACGCATCCGCTGGCACTCGGACCCGCTCCGTTCGGCCGCCAGTGTTTGATCGCGCGTCGATTGGTGGAACGTGGGGTTCGTTTCATTCAGATTTACCATGGCGGAGGCCATCAGCAGCAAAACTGGGATGCTCATAACGGGGTGGAGGAAAACCTGACCATCCATGCACCCGAGATTGATCAGCCGATTGCGGCCTTGTTGCAGGATCTTGAACAACGCGGGCTGCTGGACTCCACGCTCGTTGTCTGGGGTGGAGAGTTCGGGCGTCAAGCCCTGGTTCAGGGTTCGCGCGACGGACGGGACCACAACCCCAAGGGTTTCACCTACTGGCTGGCCGGGGGAGGAGCAAAAGGCGGAACGAGCTATGGGGAGACCGAGGAACTCGGACACGAGGCATCGGTGGATCGCCACCACATCCGTGACCTTCACGCCACGATTCTTCATCTGATGGGCCTGGATCATCACAAGCTCACCTATTTTTATGGAGGCCTCCAACAGAAGCTGACCGGAGTGGTGGAAGCCGATGTCATCAAGCGCTTGCTGGCCTAACTGTACTGTTTCAGCGTGAAACGCCGCTCCATGCCCGTCTCCCGGCTTAGTACTCCGAGACTTGGACTGCGGCCACCGCACCCTCACGCGTCAAGGCAAAGGTATAGAAGCGCAGTCCACCGGCGGTCTTCAGCTTGCAGCTTCGGAACCGTGCGATCTCCACACCGTTGATCTCCCGCGGAGTGGGATCGAACTTCTCCTCAACGACGAACGTGAACTACTCCATTAAGCGCAGGTCCTCGCGAAGCGCAGCGTGTCGGCGTTGCGAACGGGCAAAGTCGCTGCGGAAAGCGGGTGTGAGCATTTTTGAATCCTTGGTTTCCGCCATGTCACTCAGACATTGCCAGAGCCGCGCGCTCAACTCCGGATCCTTGTCAGGTTGCGGTTTCATGGATCCACGCGTCAGGCCAGGGACATACTGATCAGCCACACGGACCGCCATGCCCTGCGAGTCAGCTCCGGCGTTGATCAGCACGATGACGGTCAACTTTTCGCGCGTCAGGCGGAGGATGAAAGTACTGAAGCCATCAATACCCCCTCCATGTCCCACAAAGGGATACCCACGGATCTCGCCCAACTGCCAGCCGTAACCGTAGGGAAAGGTCCGGCCATTATTCAACTTCACGGGCGTCCACATCAGTTCGCGGGCGTGGTCGGAAAAAATGCCCCCAGGACGCAAAGCAGCATCCCATTTCGCCAGATCCAGCACCCTGCCCAGCAAGGCACCCGCCGCGTAGGGCTGCGTCGGGCTGACGAACTCGGATCTCAGCCATCGGTTGCTTTGGGACCTGTTGTAGCCCGTGACGCGATTCTCAATCAGTTCGAACTGATGGTTAACCCGCGCCGTGGTCATTCCAGCGGGTTTGAAGATGCGGGCAGCAAGGAAGTCTCCGTACGATTGCCCGCTGGCTTTCTCAATAATCAGGCCGAGGAGGAAGTAGCCGGTGTTCGAGTAGGACCACTTCTCTCCTGGCACAAACTCCAGCGGGTGATGCCTCACCAGGTCCAGAAGCTCCTCGGGCTGATAGTCCTTCCGCACAGTGGGAACGAACTCCGGCAGGGCGGTGTAGCTCTTGATTCCCGAAGTGTGAGTGACCAGATGATGAATCGTCACATTGCTCCAGGCTACCGGGGCGTTCGTATAATGAACGCGGACGGGGTCGCTGAGCTTCAGTCGCCCGTCCTCGGCGAGCAGCAGAATGGCGGCGCCGGTGAACTGCTTCGAGACAGAAGCCCACTGAAACGCCGACCGTTCTGTAGCGCGAACACCCAGCTCCACATCTGCCATTCCATAACCCCGCGCCTTGATCACCCTTCCGTCCCTCATCACGGCCAGGGCCAGACCCGGGATGTTTTGCCTCTTGAGCTGTGCTTCGATGAGACGATCCACCCGGTCTGCGGTGACCGGCGATGGAAGCAAAGCGCTCAGGAGCAGGATGAGCGCGCACAGCGTGAGGGGCCGACCCGGAAACAGACTCCTGTCTGATAAGTGGTCATGTGGACGAGGCTAGTCCGTCGACGCGACAAGCACAACTCCATGGCTTCGGGTCGAGCCCCTCTGTGCAACGCGCGACATCACGCGATCGTAGAGCTCTCCGATCTTTCGGCCTAGCCCGCGGAACATCTGCAAAGCCCGTCCTGCTTAGCGCGGTTGACTCGGATTTCGCTCCTCCTCTATTTCGAACTCCGGGTGCCAGACCTTCGTGTGAGTCGTACCCGAAACGTCAGAAGTGCAGGACAGGGGTCGTGAGACGCTCGCCGATGCGATGCACTTCCGTTCACCCAACCGCTTACCGATCCTGCCCGCCGCGGGAGCCTCAGGCAGACTCCCCACTTGCAATTTCAATAGAGAAGATATGTCCCCGATGAACCCTCCCGCGGTCCGCTATTGCGGCCTAAGGAACCAATCATCTTCACCCTTCACACCTCCATCGTGCCAGGTCACCTCGATCTTTTCATAAACGAACGCGACCTCTTCTGCAGGCGGATAGCCGGCAGCACTGGTGTCGGACTTATTTGGCATCCAGGAGCGTAGGGAAACAATCTGAGCATTTTTCAGAGTGTAGGTAATTATTTTCCGCTCCGCTCCAAATCGGTCGATGGCCCAGATATCAATGGTCACGGACTTGAGACTTTCGTTGCGCGCCATCGTGGCGAGAAGGCCGGGGGAAGCGCGGTTAACATGCTTGACGATGCGGAATGGCTCGTGTTGTCGCCTCCCGGTCGCCTGTCCCGAGGCGGGGTCGCGGGGTGAAGTGATCTCGTGGGAATAGGCTAGAAGCTTGGGTAGTCCTTCCCGGCCTTTCACCGATCGCGATCGGACTTGTCACGGCGTGGCGGGTGTTGCAAGTCGGTAAAAGCGTTGGCTCGAACTCCGGTCAAGATCGATGACGATCTCGATTCGATTGGTTGCGTGGGCTGGAATATCGGTGAGCTTCGACCAAGCCAGAGCGTCCAGAGCGTCCTTGAACTGCACCGTGTAGGTCCTGTTCGAGATCGCAAGAAACTGAAGCATGGTCGAAGGCGTTACGCTGATGCGATCGACCTTGAGATAGCTCAAGGCGTTCTTTGGGTTGGTTCCAGCAAGGTATTCCTCACGGTTGCTCACCCCATCGCCGTCCAAGTCGAGCGCGGCGTCGCGCGGGCTGTTCGGGTCAAGGCCGAAGGCCAGTTCCCACTCGTCCGCCATCAGGTCCCCGTCCGTATCGGCCAGCACCGTGAGGAGCGCGCTCGCACTGGGAAGGCTGGCGCCGAGGAGATTCGTGACGACCACACTGTAGTTGCCGGCGTCAGTGGATCGGATATTGGCCAGCGTGAAAGTGCCTACGTTCGATCGCAGCACAATGTTGGTAAGCGTGACATCATTGCGCCGCCACCGGTAAGTGAGCGGGAGGGTGCCGCTCGCCATGACGGTGAACGTCGCCGTTCCGCCTGAAACCACCGCCTGAGGCCGCGGGGGCGTGAGGATGGTCGGACGTTCGTACACAGTCAGAGTCGCCGGCCGGCTTGGCGTGGCCCCGACGTCATCCGTGACGACGACGACATAGGCGCCTGCCTGGGCTTGAGCAATGTTGCGCAGCGTGAGCGTCGCATTGGTCGCGCCTGGCAGGTCGGCGCCGTTAAAAACCCATTGGTACCGCAAACGGCCCTGGCCCCGGGCTGTCACACTGAAGACACCCGTCCCACCGTTAGTCGCAGAGCGACTCCGCGGATGCTCCGTGATGAGGGCCGGAAGACGCACCGTGAGAGGCGCTCCGGCGCTGACGGCAGAGCCTGCGGTATTGAATACGACCACACTGTAGGCACCGACGTCCGTCGGCTTCACGGAGCTGATTCTCAGAACTTCGTTGGTTGCGCCGGGAAGCGCCGCACCGTTGAAACGCCACTGATAGGAGAGGGGCGGCGGACCTGCAGCGCCGACGCGGAATTGCGCTTCGAGATACGCCACCGTGGTGACGGCAGTCGGCGGACGTGTGATCACGGGTGGCGAGCCTCCAGAATACTCCACGCCGGGGCTCGGACGAGCAGCGACCCAATGCTGCGGCTCGTTGCCGTAGAGCGGCCCGGCAAGCCGGTGCAGTGAAGCGCCCGTGCCGTCCGCGGCGTCGGGCCACGGCGTGCGATCCTCGTAGCGGACTTCGTCCACCGTCACATAAGCGAAGCCCTGGGTGTCGAGTGGGCCGGGCCGTTGAAGCGCGAGGCGTTCCCCGTTGTTCTGCAGATTCCCACCAAACGGACCGAGGATACGCGCGGCTTGGGGCAATCCGTGACGGGCGCGGAATGTGACAGGGTCGACAGCAACAATGAGCAGCAGCTCGCCCGGCGCGAGCGTCGTGTCGGGAGGGAAATCGAAATCGATTCCATTCACCCGCCAAGTGTTCGTGGAGCCGGCGGCATCGGCAAGCAGCACGCGGTCCGCCGCGATGTTCTTCAATTCGATGAAGCCGCTGTCTCCAGACGCGGGATGATAGTGAATCTCGTTGATTACCACTGGGCCGATGCGCGGCCCCGCGTTGGGCGCCCGATCCGTGCGCGTGAGTTGAGCCGGAAAGTTCTCCTGCCCGGTACTGAGGACCAGTCGGCCGAACGTGACACCGGCTTCCGCCGCGCCAAAACGGAAGCCATGATCGTAGCCGGTCAATCCGCCGTTCGCGTCAGCGGAAAACAGGTGAACCTGTTCACCCCGCGAGCTGAGCGCAAAGTTGTTCGTCGTGGCCGGTACGGGGTTGAAGTGCGACTCATTGAACAGGAGGAATCCCCCGCTCATGAGGAGAGAGCCATTCGGGAGGGAAAATTTCCTTGGCAACGCCGGATCGTCCGTCAAGAACCAGCCGCTCACGTCCACCGCAGTTCCTGTCGGATTGAACAACTCGATAGTATCCACGAACGGCGGCGTGGTCGCGGTGAGGATTTCATTGATCACAACGGGGGGAATGAGGCTGGGCGGATCGTCGGCGCCGGGCGAGCCGCCCTGTTCGGTGCTGGCCCGCCAATGCCAGGCGTGGCGCGGATCGCCCTCCGCGTCCGTCTCTCGCGGCACGAGAGAGAAGCCGTAACCATCCGGCGTCACAGGCCACAGAGGGGCGTCTCCGTAGGTCACCGACCACACTTCACTTTGGACTGGGCTGATGAGACGCAAGGTCTCGCCGCCGTTATCGAGCTGGCCGTCGTAAACGCCTGCGATCGGGACGCCAGGATACGCCGCCTCGAAGCGCGCACGGTCCCGCGCGAGCACAGCGAATTCGCCCGGACGCAACAACGTGCCGCGTGGAAACGTAAAATTAATTCCCTCGGCGAAGCTTGCTCCCTCGAGCACAAGCGTATTCGCTCCGGTGTTTTTCAGCTCGATGAACTCGGCTTCCTCAACCGACGCGCCCGATTCGAGCGGATGATACATGATCTCAGTCAATCGCAGCTTCGAGTAATCTTGTGGCGTGAAAAAAGTCGCGTGAGTCAGGGCGCTCCACTGCGGGCCAGCCAGCACGCGTGCATGAATGACTGCGCTGTCCGGCATCGGCAGGGGACCGGTGTAGCG